>JBBSBG010000205.1:0-5831 GCA_038251495.1 Cytophagales bacterium | reverse complement strand
TCCTATCTGCCAAAAAGAATAAGAAATTATTTTAAATAGCTTGCATTTTTTGGTAAGGGATGGCAGAGTGAAAGTTATTTAACATCGCTTGTTTTGAACATAGAAATGAAGGGAGAGTGTTATTACATTCTTCATAAGTAGTGCGGAATTTCAGTACATTAAGTCAAAATATAACTATTGCCTTATGGCTGGCTATCGAACAGGATTACTTTTTTGTGGCGCGATTTTTTGTTTGATTCTGCTTGGAAGCTTTTCAGGCATGTTCAATCAGAAACCCCACCCTCTTTTTGACGGCAAGACTTTTCGGGGTTGGGAAGGGGATACACTTCACACCTGGCGCGTAGAGAAAGGCGCCATTGTGGGTGGTTCATTGACCCAAACAGTACTTCAAAATGACTTTATTTGCACAAAACGCAACTATGCAAATTTTAACCTTAGGCTTAAGGTTAAGCTGGTTGCGAATTCGGGATTCATCAATGCGGGCATCCAGTTCCGCAGTCAGCGATTAGTGAACCCGGCCCACGAGATGATTGGATATCAGGCCGATGTAGGCCCTGGGTATTGGGGCAGCCTGTACGATGAATCAAGACGTAATAAAACCTTGATGGCACCCGATTCTCTTGTTTTGTCAAAACTGGTGAAGGGGAATGATTGGAACGAGATGGAAATCCGTTGTGAGGATCGTCACATACAAGTATATCTCAACGGGGTAAAAACGGTTGACTATTTGGAACCGGAACAGACACTTCCGCGAGAGGGTCTCATCGGACTTCAGGTTCATGGCGGAGGCAAGTTGGAAGTTTATTATAAGGATTTAATCATCACGGAATTACCATAGCGATTTTTGTAAGAATGCTGTACCATTAGAATTTCCCTTCACTCTCAACTCAAACACATCGTTTCGCGCATAGTGCCCAATGGGATCAAAGTCCATCTTAGCTTTGATGATTTCTCGGTGATCGATTTCTGTAGTAAGAATTCCTTCTTTGTCGTAAAGCGGGCCGGCTAATTTTTTGCCTAATGGTGAAACAATACAACTGCCACCGCTACTTGGCAGCGAGGGATGGTCATCAGCAATTAGTACTTGCAAATCTTTTGGATAGTGCGCTTTAGTTAAGTATTGATTGCAACCCAATACAAAGCAACGACCTTCACACGCTATGTGTTCCATACTGGCTTGCCAGGTGGCTCTGCAATCGGCTGTGGGCGCCAGATAGATTTCAATGCCTTGCTGGTACAAAGTTGTTCGCGCAAGTGGCATATAATTTTCCCAGCAAATTAAGCCACCAATTTTACCGAGTGGCGTATCAAGTACTTGTAAATCACTGCCATCACCTTCGCCCCAAAGTATTCGCTCGGCTGCAGTTGGTTTTAATTTTCTGTGTTTGTGAATCAGGTTTCCTTCCGGAGAAAAGTAAAGCAATGAACAATAAAGTGTGTCACTGATCTTATCTTTCTCGGTTACACCTACTACAAGATATGCTTTGGCTTCCTTAGCCGCGCGGGCAAGTTGATCTGTTTCTTTGCCGGGTACTTCAATAGCATTTTCCCAATAGCGCAAAAACATTTCCCGCCCTTCGGGCAAGCGACCACCTACGGTTGTTCCGAAAATCAGGCCACGTGGGTAGCCGGGAATAATTACTTCAGGGAATAAGATGAGCGCAGCTTTTTCTTTGGCTGCGTCTTGCGTAAGGCTAATTATCTTATCAACTGTTTGAGCTTTATTAAAAAAGACAGGTGCTGCCTGAACAACGGCTGCGGTAAAAATTGATGGTGTTTCCATGAATTAGAATTGAAGAAACTAAAAGTAGTAAATGCTGATGAGATGAAGACGTCATTTCCTTGGTGGGTAGCATTTACATACGAAATTAGACTATCCCTCTCGGTCTATATCTTTAAAGAGCGAAATTATACGTGGTCTGTGAGGACACAGACCACGGGTAGGCAAGCATAAAGCCTGCTGCAAAGAGTATATTTTTAAAAAGTATATTTTTCATGCCTGCATTAGCAAATCATAAATGTTGTACAGCAAATTGAAAACTATACTCTATTCTTTCTCTTTCTCTTTCTCTTTTCTACTTTACCAAATGAATCAAATTCGATCACGGTCTTTCCATCTTCCCCCTGCGAAGCTCTCAGGAATACACTTAGCCCAACCTTTGCATGGGTACCGATATTTTGCGGAACAAAATCTTTGTCACGTTTCTTGAGATTACTCAGCGGAATCTGGATGCTTAAGTTTGTACTGTCTTGTAAGCTATACCGGCCTTCCAGAAATAAGGTCAGCACGGAAGACTGAACTTCCATCCTGCTAATATCCAGCTCCGTTCCATGAATGTTAAAGTCGGCCATGATCTCATCGAACCGAACATCCGTAAAGTCACGTTTTTTAAAAAGGAAATTGCTCATGTTTTCAAGTGGTTCAAAATCACTGATCCGTCCTTGCTTAACGTTAAATGCTACCTGACCTTTTAAGCGAGGCATCAGAACAGAAAAATTATTGTCAATGGCAGCCGTAACATCAATCTTGGCATTAAGCCTTCCTTCCATATTTTCAGAACGAATCGTATTCTGTTTGAAGTTCTTAAACATCTTGAAAAATTCTTTTATATCCGCATTACGAACAAATGCGTGCAAAGCGAAAGGATTTACATCATCTGCCAGATTAAAAACGGTGGATGAGAACTCAACTGTTCCGCCAGCCATTGACATTTTCATGTCATTTGTTTGCAGGGTATTGCCCGCCAGCAATAATTTTCCGGCAATTTCCGTTCCGTAGATGTCATTGCTTTTAAACTTATCTATCTTAAAGCTCAGGTAGAACTCTACCTTTTCATAAATCTGATCGAGCAAATCGGAAACTTCCTTTTTATCGCGAGCATTTTTATCCGCATCAACGACTTTTACTTTCTGTGCTAAAACTCCGGTAAAATCAAGGGAAGGAGAATAGATGTTTAGCAGAACCTTGCCCTGCTTTTCAGGAAGCAGAAAGAATGGAATGAAGCCTGTCACCGATCCTGAAAGTGAGATTGGATTTTTATTCATCCGCATCTTAATTCCTTTAATTGTAAACTCCTTCTCTGTAAATTGAAATGCCGCCTCAATATTGTCGAACACAATGTTTTTTGTCCGGTATGCCAGCTTACCGCCTGTAACAGTTGTTTCACCCTGAAGCTTGCCGTGATAGCGCGTTACGGCATCATCAAAGTATTCATTGAGCTTGCCCTGAAATTTTACTTTTGAAATAAAATGCCCTGCCATGAATTTAATTCTTGTTGTATCAACATTTGCATTTACTTTTTTAAGGTTCGAATTAAACGTTACATCTAAATTTAAGAAAGGATTGGTGAGGTCATAAAAGTTTGCGGAACCAGTAAAGGGCAGCCCTTTGATTATTCCCTTAACCGAGTCAAGCGTTACTTCCGAATTACGATCATCAAACCTGATCGCATTGTTTTTGTGATTTGTGAAAGATCCCTTAAGAGAAGCTTTCCGCAATGACAGCTTTTTCCATGCTACATCACAATTCTGCAATGCAAATGAAACATCTACGGAAGGTGTAATGCCCGGACCCATATCCCCTTTCAGGCGTACATCAATAACAACAGGCTTGGTGATCTGAAATTTGCTCAGGCTTGTCCGCAACTGTTCGTTAACTACCCCAAGCCCCTCCTGAAAGTCAAGCTTGTCGGATTGAATGTTGATCTCAAAATTTCCGCCCGGCAAAAAGAACTGTAATGCACCAGAGAGGTTTATAGTTGATTTTTCCAGCGCGAGAGACGAAGCTTCAATAACCAATCTTTTTGAAGGGTAGAAAAATTCAACATTCAGATCAGCTTTCGTTTTCCTGTTTGCCAGAAAACTTCCCTTTGCTGCATTAAACATTAGCCCGACAAAATCAATTTTGCCTTTCACATGACAGTGCACAGATGTGTCTGTGCTGATAAGATGATTGCGGACACGCACAAACGTTGCCCCAAATGATTTTTCCTTTAACGAATCCTGAAATGCAACCTTCACGTTTCTGAAATTCATTTCATCGAAGTTTATAAAGCGAGGAGAATCACTTTCAGAACGCACAGTGTCAGTTGAAGCTTTCTTTTTGAAAACATCAAGATTCGTGTACCCGTCTTTGGTGCGGAAGATGAAAACTTCTCCATTGACTACATTAATCGATTTAATGCTGACCTGCTTCTGCAACAGCTTGAACGGCCGCACATTTAAATCGACCCTTTCCGCTCGTAGAAACTCGTGCTTGTAATATTGATAGCGCGGTCCGCGCAGGTATATATCTTTCAGGGAGAGCGAAATATTGGGAAAGTCATGTAGCAGCGTAATTTCAAGATCACCAATCTGCACTTCCCCGTTAACAGATTCTCTTATTTGCTCATTGACTTCGAAAAGAATTTCCGTTTTATAGCTGACAATAATCCCATATCCAACGAGGATTATTACCATAATGCCCACCAGCAGCCATCCCAAAATCTTTGCCAACCGCTTCATGAAAATTGTAAAGAGTTAAGTTAGTCAGAATTTTGACAGTTCAAGCATTCACCCAAATGATAGTAATGATAGTGAAATGTTGAGAATATCTAAAAAATGCTTTTCGATGACAGTTGTAAGTAATCCCTTTTTTCGCCTTTGCTGTTCTTTACCCACAAACGAGATTAACGTGGAGATAAAAGATTTGTAAATGAATAGGAAATAGGATGAAGAAAATTGTTTACGCAAGAGAGTTTGGGATTTTTGGCTTACCAATAAAGGATAAGGGCAAGGAAAGCAAATCAGGAGGCCATTTTACGTTAGCCAACTGGATTGAGACGTTCGGGTATTTCATTACCTGAATCAGAGTTAGTACCTTCACATCTCATTAACGTTTAAAATCATTCAATCTTATGCTAAAGAAAATCTTAATAGGTATTGGCGTTTTGCTATTTGTTGCGGTAGTATATTTTGGTTACGGAGTTTTATTTCCTAAGAGCCCACCCACATCAACGTCATTCAGTAGCAATGGCCTGAATATCAAAGTAAGCTATTCGCAACCTTCAAAAAGAGGTCGATTAATTTTTGGTGAAGAAAAAGATGGTGCCCTGCAACCGTATGGTAAATATTGGCGACTTGGCGCCAACGCAGCAACTGAGATAACATTTAGTAAAGACGTTACGTTTGCTGGTGAGACAGTAGGGGCTGGAAGTTACCGCATGTATGCCGTCCCTGGTGCAACTTCTTTTAAAGTAGTATTAAACTCAGAAACAGGAGTTTACTTTGCTAATAATGAACCGGATTACACTAAGGATATTTTAAAGGTTGAGATTCCTCTTCAGGATGCGCCAATGGAAACTGAAAAATTTGTAATCAACTTTGCGAGCGACTCGGTAGGCATTAATATGGATTTTGTTTGGGATAAAATAATGGCACGCGTTCCTATCACGGTTCTATAACATACTATGGCGTTTATAAAACGGAATTGGGTATGGTCATTACTGGCCATACTTATTTTTTTAGGATTGGCCTATTGGATGATCGGGAAAATTCAATACCGGAACAATGTGATGGACGTAGAAGACTACGAACCCATCTCAACCTTAAAAGTTCCGGAACATAAACTCACTCGCGCAAAGTTTCCGTTCATTGATGTGCATAACCATCAATGGACAATGCCTGTTCAAGACCTCGATAAGTTGATCACAGAAATGGATTCTCTAAACATGGGTGTGATGGTGAATCTCAGTGGCTTTCGCGGAAAGTATTTGGAGTGGTCGTTGGACAACGTAAATAAAAATTATCCAAACCGGTTTATTCTTTTCTTAAATATAAATTTCGAAAATCTG
>JBBSBG010000204.1:0-5852 GCA_038251495.1 Cytophagales bacterium | reverse complement strand
CTGGGAAGAAACAGGCAATGAATTTATTCTCACGTTTCAACCCACTGAGGCGTGGATGAGAGTATCTGAAAAATCTGCCCGACAAGCTGTTGAGCAAGCAATGGCCGGAACGCTGAATGTTTTTAAGTTGCTTGTGGGTAATCGAAAACTTTCAGGCAGACTTAGAAAAGATATGGCGCTTAAACTAATTCATCATTCAGATCATAAAATAGAGACAATCGCGGAGATGCTTGGCTATTCTGAGGCAAGTGCTTTTCGAAGAGCTTTTAAAAACTGGAATTAATTAATCACCCCCGATCCAATCAATTCATCTCCCTGATACCAGGCAACAAACTGACCGGGTGTTACTCCGCGCTGTGGCCTGTCGAAGATTATATATAGTCCAACTTCTTTTTTGTGAAGCATACAATTCTCCAGCGGTTGACGATAACGAATTCTGGCTTGGTAAGATTTTGATTCTCCAACTTTCAATTTCAGATCTTCGCGAATCCAATGTTCATCGGTGTTAGAAACAAACAGGCCTTTACGGTAAAGCCCCGGATGATCATCACCACTACCGGTATAAATTAAATTTAAATTCGTATCGATGCCAATGACAAACAGCGGTTTTTCATAACCGCCAATGTTTAATCCTCTTCGTTGACCAATAGTATAATAATGAGCGCCATTGTGTTCGCCAACTACCTCACCAAGTTCTGGAGTAAGTTCATAAGGCTTGGTAATTGAAGCAAGATCACTTGCTTCGAATCCATTTTTAAACGTTGCTGAATCAAACTGAATTTCAATTACTTTTCCTTTTTTTGGTTCGAGCCGTTGTTGTAAAAAATCTGGTAAATGTACCTTCCCAACAAAGCATAACCCTTGCGAATCCTTTTTCTCAGCAGTAACTAAGCCTGCTTCTTTTGCAATGGCTCTTACTTCAGACTTTAATAGTTCGCCAATTGGAAATAATGCTTTCGATAATTGTTGCTGCGTAAGCTGACAGAGAAAATAGCTTTGATCTTTATTAGGATCTTTCCCCGCAAGCAGTTTAAAAATTTGTTTGCCGTCTTTTTCAATTTCTCCTTTTCGGCAATAATGTCCTGTGGCAACATAATCAGCACCCAGTTTTATGGCAGCATCTAAAAAAACATCAAACTTGATTTCACGGTTACAAAGTATATCCGGATTAGGTGTTCGGCCAGCTTTATATTCGGCAAACATATAGTCGACAATGCGCTCTTTGTACTCAGCACTTAAGTCGATGGCTTGAAAAGGAATACCCAAGTGTTGGGCAACGATCATTGCATCGTTGCTGTCGTCCAGCCAGGGGCACTCATTACTAATAGTCACGGAGTCGTCATGCCAGTTTTTCATAAACATGCCAATGACTTCATAGCCCTGCTCTTTAAGCAGATACGCTGTCACGCTGGAGTCTACACCCCCTGATAACCCAACAACAACCCGTTTTTTCATTTTTTATTCAACGCCAAATCCTCGTTCAAAAGCTTGTTAATAATCTGATTAAATCGATTTTTAAACTGATCGTAATAAATTCCTGTGCCTGGTCCTGAGAAGCCTGTATGGATGTGTTTCACATTTCCATCTTTACCAATAAAGATTGTAGTAGGAAAGGAGATTACGTGATTCAAAGCAGGCAATGTTTCAGCGGCTTTAACTTTGTCGTTAACACCTGCAATCACAAAATCGTAGTTCACGTGCAGTTTCTCTTTCATAATGGAAACTCGTTTGCTGGCATAATCAAAATCGGGTTTGCGTTCATAGGCCAAGCCTAAAATTTCAACACCCCGATCTTTGTTGGCATCGTACCACGGAGATAGAAATTTTGTCTCATCCATACAATTTGGGCACCACGTTCCGAAGATTTGCAGGATCACCACTTTGTTTTTAAATCGCTCATCCGACAAACTAATTTTATTTCCCGACTGATCGGGAAAACTGAAGTTAAGAGTTTTATAGCCTTCTTTTAAATAAGTAAGCGATTCGGCATTGGGCATTTCGGCATTTTCATCGCGAACTCCTTTAAAGGATTCTAACGAGTTATTACCTGAATAGAAATTACCTTTTAATGAGTCGCCTTCAACTTTTGCCTTAAATACAAAAGAATGATTTCCATCAAAGGTGCTTAACATTAATTCATTGCCAACCACGTTGCCTTGCAGGTAGCGATAATCTCCTGTTGGAGTGAGAAATGTTCCTTCTACTGTATTTCCGGTTTGCTTAAAGATGCCAACGGAAGGATAGGTTTCGGTAGGACTTTTAAATTGAAGCGCATACTTTCCTGAAAAATCAAACGAAACTGTTGCTTCTGTTTTTACAAACCGATAGGTATCGCCAAAGGTGGCAGCAAAGGGAAGCGTTTCGGTAGAATCATAATTTTTTATAAAGCTACCCACAAGTTTATCATCTTCAATCTTTGCTTTTAATTGTGAATCGAAAATATGCATGACGATTTTTACAGAATCACCGATAACGCTCACATCATCCAATAGAATTTTTTCCCCGGCATTAATGACAGCTGCAGTGTATACGCTGTCATTTTTATATATCTCTAAGCCAAAAGGAAGCTGCAAATCCTGCATTTCCACAACTCCGCGCCAAACCCCGGTTTTTAATTCAGTTTTGGTTGAACAAGTAATAAGTGTGGTGGCAATGATTAAAAGAGCTAGAATCCTCATGGTTTTTAAATTGTCTAAGCAAAACGCAAAAATGCGATAAATGATTCTAAATTAGTTGCCCCTAAGGGCGTTATTTCAACTTTCGTTCGTTTTACTTATTAGCAATCGATTACATGTTTCAAAATCTTAAAGTCCTTGAATTAGCATCTGTTTTGGCTGGCCCAAGCGTAGGACAGTTTTTTGCCGAACTGGGCGCGGAAGTGATTAAAATTGAAAACCTCAATACCGGAGGCGATGTTACCCGAACCTGGCGCGGAAGTAGCGAGCAAACGGATGATCGCTCTGCTTATTTTTGTTCGGTCAATTGGGGAAAGAAATCAGTCGCCCTTGATTTAAATTCACCAGAGGGAAAATTGCAAGTGCAAAAGCTGGCAAGCCAAAGCGATCTCATCATTGCAAGTTATAAACCCGGTGATGCTGAGAAGTTAGGAGTCTCGTACGATCAACTAAGAACCACGAACGAAAAACTAATCTACGGACAAATTACAGGCTATGGAACAGATACTGATCGGGTAGGGTATGATGCCGTGATTCAGGCGGAGAGTGGGTTTATGGATTTGAATGGCGAGGCTCATGGCAATCCTACCAAAATGCCGGTTGCTTTGATTGATGTGTTGGCAGGTCATCAACTGAAAGAAGGATTGTTGCTTGCGTTATTAAAAAAAGAACGAACCGGAGCGGGCAGTTTCGTTGAAGTTTCCTTGATTCAAACAGCTATTGCATCGCTCACTAATCAGGCAACCAATTGGTTGGTGGGTAATCAACTTCCCGCAAGGCAAGGATCGGCACATCCAAACATCGCACCGTATGGCGATTCATTTGTAACGAAAGATGGCAAGCGAATTTTGCTAGCGGTTGGTAACGATAAGCAATTCAATAATCTGATTAGCATTCTTCCCGAGCATGCCATCGACATGAAGAATTTTTCGACAAATAGAATGCGTGTTTCAAGTAGGACTGAATTGAATATTCTTTTATCAGCCGCAATAATTAAAATGGAGTCATCGGAGTTGTTAAAACAAATTCATCAATTTAAAATTCCGGCAGGTATTATTCAGAATGTGAAAGAAGTATTTGCTATGAACACAGCCAAGGATCTTCTTATTAAAGCCGACTCGCTTACAGGCGTGCGCACCTATGTAGGAAAAAATTCTGCCCCATTCACCGAAGTTAATCTGCTACCGCCACCACATTTTGGTGAACATACTCAGGAGATCATAGCTCAGTTATCGAACACTTAACACCACACGCACGGAATAATTTCCGCATCTGGAAAAATTACTGAATTGTGTTTTACATGTTGTATTTTAGACTACTTGAACTTGAACTTATGTTGAGTGGGCATTTGCAATTTGCCTCGTGTACTTAAAGCCTTCGTAGTTTGAAATCTCATAAAAACTTTTTTGAACCACTAAAGCACGAAAGCACCAAGAACAACAAAGAGTTCACACCAAAACAAACAAACTATGAAGAACATTACTAAACTGATTTTTATCCTTCTGCTTTCTGTACCATCCCTTGCACAGAAGAATGCGGTAGTAGACGCGATTGTTAAAGAAGCTACAGAAAATTCGCAGCTCGAAAAGTTAGGACATGAATTAATGGATGGCATTGGTCCGCGATTGGTTGGCTCGCCTAAAATGCAACAAGCTAACGATTGGGCAGTTGCAAAATATATAAGCTGGGGTATACCTGCCCGCAACGAAAAGTGGGGTGAATGGCGCGGTTGGGAACGCGGCATCTCGCACATTGATATGGTAGCACCTTGGATTAAATCGTTAGAAGGAACACAACTGGCCTGGAGCCCAAGTACTAATGGAAAGACAATAACCGGTGATGTGATTTTGGTACCCGAGGTTGCCGACTCACTTGCTTTTGTAGCATGGTTGCCAACTGCAAAAGGAAAGTTTGTTTTAATTTCTATGAACCAACCAACTGGCCGCCCCGATTATAACTGGGAAGAGTTTGGAACGAAGGAATCGTTTGAGAAAATGAAAGCTGAGCGCACCAAACAAACCGAAGCGTGGAGTGCAAGAATTAATAAGACAGGTTACACAAGTCGCACCTTGCCGGTTGCGTTGGAGAAAGCTGGCGCAGCGGGGATTGTAATGTCTAACTGGTCGCGTGGGTTTGGCGTTAATAAAATTTTTAGTGCCTATACAAAGAAAGTTCCAACTGTTGATATCGCATTGGAAGACTATGGTTTACTTTACCGACTCTCTGAATCTGGAAGCAATGTAAAAATTAGTGTACGTGCCGACTCCAAAGAAAAAGGTGTAGTACCAACATACAATACTTTAGCAGAGATAAAAGGTACAAACTCAAATGAGTATGTGATGCTCTCCGCGCATTTCGATTCGTGGGATGGTGGCACCGGAGCTACTGATAATGGTACTGGTACCTTAGTGATGATGGAAGCGATGCGCATTTTGAAAAAAGTTTATCCAAACCCAAAGCGAACCATATTGGTAGGGCATTGGGGCAGTGAAGAACAAGGGCTCAATGGTTCACGCGCATTTGTAGAAGACCATCCTGAAATTGTATCTAACCTGCAAGCATTGTTCAATCAAGACAATGGAACGGGCCGCGTGGTGAACATTAGTGGTCAGGGATACTTGCATGCCTATGATTATCTAACGCGATGGTTGGCTGCGGTTCCTGCTGATATTAAGAAGGGAATTGAAACAAATTTTCCGGGTTCACCAGGTGGTGGTGGTTCCGACTTTGCTTCGTTTGTAGCTGCCGGTGCTCCGGGTTTTTCATTAAGCTCCTTGAGCTGGTCGTATGGTAACTACACCTGGCACACCAACCGCGATACGTATGATAAAATTGTTTTTGATGATGTGCGCAACAATGCAATGCTGACTGCCATTTTAGTGTACATGGCCTGTGAAGATCCGCAGAAAACTTCAACGGAAAAAAGTGTGTTGCCTGTAAACTCGCGCACTGGTGAGCCGGGCAAATGGCCTGATAAACGGAGCCCTACTCGCAAAGGTGGATTAGATTGATAGCTGTTTTGAATAGGTGCATATAGCCAGCCAAACAGAGCGGCTATATGCACATAATGTGTAATTGACATAAAGGAAATAACAACAATTGCATATATTCGGATGTTATGGGCAAGGCGGTGAATCAGTCTTCGATTAACGTGGACGACTAAACAACTTCAATTCG
>JBBSBG010000203.1:0-5868 GCA_038251495.1 Cytophagales bacterium | reverse complement strand
TCTTTCGGGAAACGAAATTGTACTGCCTACATAAAACTTGTTAAGTTTTTTGCTGAATAGTATGTAGCAGCAGGATTTCAAGTTGAAGAAGAAAAAAAGTGAACTCCCCCGACTCCCGATAACAATCGGGACGGGAGAGCACGAGTGGGCCCAGCTGGGCACGATCCAGCGACCCCTTGATTATGAGTCAAGTGCTCTAACCAGCTGAGCTATGGGCCCTCTTTAAATTGATAACCTTATATTTGAAGTCGGGTTATTAATTGGGAGTGCAATTTTACATATTTGAACGATAATACACAATTTGTTTTGGCGCCAGCAGACTTTAAAAACATCATTTTCGATTTAGGTGGGGTAATTATCAATCTCTCGGTAGAAAAAACCCATCAAGCATTTGCTGAGCTAAGTGGCCGGCCGGTAGAAGAAATCAAATCAATCGTCCATCACGGTACTTTTTTTCATGACTATGAAAAAGGATTAATTACTGATGCTGAGTTTCGCACCCACTTGCGCGAGTCATTGAACCTACAAGTATCAGATGCCCAATTGGATGCAGCCTGGAATGCCATGTTGCTCGACATCCCCATGGAACGGATCGAGTTACTGATTCGCCTGAAGCAAAAGTTTGCAATCTATCTGCTCAGCAACACAAACAACATTCATTTAAAATGTTTTAATGGTATTGTGAAAAACCTGACGGGTCAGTCCGCTATCGACAATTATTTTCATCAGGCTTACTATTCGCATCTCCTCAAACTAAGCAAGCCCGATGTGGCCATATACAATCATGTGCTTACGCAGAATAATTTAGCAGCCGAAGCAACTATTTTTTTAGATGATAACAAAGATAATCTCGCAGGTGCAAACAAGGTGGGCATTCAAACGTTTCATGTACAACACCCCGATTTGATTTTCTCTCTTTTTCCATGAATCCAAAACTTAAGACTTCCCTTATACACGCCTCCTTGTTTATCGTCACGTTCATCACCACCACGTTGGCGGGGGCCGAATGGACGCATGGAAAAAATATACTTGCCGGTGATTATTCCTGGGCGGATTTCTATTCTGGATTGCCTTATTCAATCTGCTTTCTATCTATTCTTACAGCGCATGAGTTTGGACATTACTTTACCGCTATTTACAATCGGGTAAAAACATCGCTCCCATACTATATTCCTTTGCCGCCAATACCCATGATGCTTGGAACCCTGGGCGCACTTATTCGGTTGAAGCAACATGTTGGCTCCACCAAAAAGAATTTTGATATCGGCATTGCTGGTCCATTGGCTGGGTTTGTAGTTGCGCTGGCTTTTCTGTTTTATGGATTCACCCATCTGCCGCCACCGGAATACGTTTTTCAAATCCATCCTGAGTATGAACAATATGGATTAGACTACGCAAACTATGTTTATGCCCCTGGGTTCTTGCCGGAAGGCACACTAAATATCTATCTCGGAAAAAATTTGTTGTTCTTATTTTTCGAAAAGTTTGTGGCCGATCCAGTTCGGTTACCAAACGTTCATGAACTCATACATTATCCATTTTTATTTGCCGGATTTTTGGCATTGGTGTTTACCAGTATTAATCTATTGCCAATCGGTCAGTTAGATGGTGGCCATGTTCTATATGGTTTAGCAGGCTATAAGTGGCATCGCAGAATTGCTTCCATAGTTTTTTTAGGATTCCTTTTTTATGCCGGTCTTGGGTATGTGCATCCATCCGAAGGACTTGAGGTACTCATTTACAAGATACCGTTGTTTGTTGGCTTTCATTATTTAGCCATGCGCGGTCTTCAATTAAGCACCAAAGACACCTTGATGTATGCCTTAGGTTTGTTTGCGGTTCAATACCTTATCGTGACTGTTTTTCCTGCGGTTCACGGCTACTCAGGCTGGTTGCTGTTTGCATTTCTGATTGGCCGGTTTATTGGTATTCAGCATCCACCTTCTGAGGATGAGCAGCCGCTTAGTTCAGGCCGTGTAATGTTAGGTTGGCTTGCGCTGATTATTTTTATTCTATGTTTCACACCTAATCCACTAGAAATGATTCAGTCGGTTAGTGGGGGAGTGACGAGTTAAGAGCTGCCACAGATTGCACTGATTTCAAATTTTAGGATATTAGATAAATAAATCTGTGACCATCTGTGTAAACAGTGGCAAAGTGAATGAGCGTGTAAGTTTGATAAAAATTAGTTCACAATCAATTTGCTACTCAGCCAAATGCCATTTTGCAGAGTTCGTAGCACATACATACCTGTTGCTGGTGCCGAGATAGTAACAGTTGTTGTTTCGGTTTGCTTTTCAATAAAGATTGGGATTTTTCTTCCGGTAAGATCAAAAAGATCAACATCATCCATTAATCCTGAGATATGAAATATGCCTCTGGTTGGATTTGGATACACATCCAATGCAACTTTATCCTCCACACCGGAAATTACACCATCACTTTCTCCAAAGATGGGATGTATCATCAAGCTGCCCTTTATATTTATATTTTGTTCCCATGTGCCATTGATGTTAGAGTAGATCATACTTCCTGAGTCGGTATTTTTATCCAGCCCGACTGCAATTACAGCGGATGATAATTGTTTCCACCCAACGTAAAATTTGTCCTTAACAAGAATGGGTTGGGCATCGATAGGGATTTGAATGCGCCAGAATTTATTTTGCGAATTACGCTGTATCGGAATGTTGCCCTGATATAAAATATCAGAAACGCTGGTAGTTAAGTTTTTCAAAATCTGAAATTGAATGATCTGATTCGATTCATCGCCAAAGCGTGGAAAATAAATATCTACAGCTACGATGGATGCAACATCTACCGTCTTTAGATCGAACTGATACGCAATTTGAGCTCCGGCTTGATTTAGTCCGGCTCCATACTCTGCCGAGCCATCATCATAGGCATAGTAGTCGGATAAAATAAACTGTGCACTTAACGTATCATTGCTTTTGAATTTAACTGGGTTGAATACATTGAAGTCATAATCACCTTCTGTAGGAGTTTTTATTTTATCATCACCCGTATCGAAATCAATCTTTAGTAGAATATTAATGGAGTCGGCATCGGCATTGAATGTGGCGGGATTGGGAATAGTTTGTAAAACAACTTTACGTTGAGTATTGAATGTAAGTTCTCCACCAATGTTTGTATTTATATCTAGAGTTGAGTTAAGTATTACAGCCAACTCACCTTTTTTAATCATGTAAATGGAAGCTTCTGAACTGTAACTAACGGGTTGTCCATTACCTGCAACCTGATCCTGACGCAGGTTAGTAATAGTAATAGAAGGTTTTATCAAATTGACTGTAGGATCTGAAAAAAAATGTTTTATCGGCATAGCCCGGTAAGTTGGGAAGAGGGATGTAAACGGAGTTGTTATCGTACGATCGGGAAACAACGGTGTAACAGGGGCTGTTTGTGGTTTTCCGTTGCTGATATAAATGTAGTCCAGGTGCCATGTATCATAAGGCCCAGAGAGTCTTGCAAAGTTTTGAAATTGAAACTGAAAACTATCATGAAAGAATTTATTGGCTGTGATTGGAATGGTAACGCGAACGAATTTATCTTTTTCTAATGTACCATCATTTTCTTTCGACCACACTACTTCCCATGCGCCCGCATCATTTTTAAAGAGTAATCGAATAATGTCACCTATGTCTGGTGGCTCCCCGTTGCCATAGTACTGGTAGAAGAATGTCATAGAAATTGCAGCGCGTTCTGAGGCACTTGGTAAATCCATGCGCACAGGTGCCGAAATAAGTTTGTCGGCAAATCCTTTTGCAAGTACATCATTAACATTGTAAGGTTTACCCAAAGAATCGAGGCCATCAAACGTGGCAACATTCAGCGAAGGTGGATTAATACCCATGCCCGGGTTTACCCAAACTGAGTTGCCATACTGCCATTTGGTAGAATCTGCGTAGCCGCTTCGACTTGCGGAAAAGTCATCCCAAAAAGGTAATACGATAGGATCGACTGACCGGGTGCGCGCTGCGCTTCTTTGTTTAGAATTATTTTCTTTTTGAATAGGAACCAGAATCAGCTGGCCAAAGCCAGTGATTGTATAAAAGCAAAGTAGTATAGAGAAAACTAACCGATTCACAAGGTTTGTTTATTTTTCTGCTTCATCATCTTCGTTCGAATCTGAATCATTTTCGCCCTCTTCGTCCGCATATCCTTTTGGACCAAGCCATACATCAACCGGATCACCCACACGCACAGAATCTCCCCGCGCAGGATATTGTTTGTAAACGAAGGGTTGCATACCGGTAGTATCCATGCCTAACGGGATTTGTACACTACCTAAATGTAAGTTCCAACCCATTAGTTTGAATTTTGCAGTCTCAAACGAATCGCCTAACAGATTGCCGATTGTAAAGTCGGCAGGTCCATTACCATCGCCAACCACTAAATCAATAATGGCACCTTTGGTAATGCGTGTGCCGGGCTCAATTTTCTTTCCTTCGAAATGCACTTCTTTTACCAGGTTTCGGAAAGGATCAGGTACATATAGTATTCTGCCTCGCTTTAAGTCAATACTTTTTAAAACAACTTCGGCATTTATTAAAGACCTATCAACTAAATCTGGAAGGGGCAAGGTGGGTGGAGCAACTCTATTTAGCGATACGTAAATTACCCGGTTCTCCTTTACTTTAGATCCGGGCTGGGGAAACTGTCGCAACACAGCAAGAGGCGGATACTCGCTCGAGTAGGCTGAGTCATTTACAGTGAAGCGCAAATCATTTCTGGTGAGAAAGTTTTCAAGTTCTTCAACACCCATGCCTGTCAGGTCTGGAACTGTAATAGATTCACCATGATTGGTAATTGAGGGCAGGTAAACATAGAAATACAGGATAGCAATAATTAAAATACTACCCAGCGTAATGGCAATACTCATAAGCAAACCACCAACCGTACTTCTTTTAAATAATGGGCCTACCTTCATTTCTTAAAAATTTAATGCTGATTGATAATTGCGCACTATTCGTTTGGATTTTTTATAACGAGCTTCGGCCAGTTCGGCTAATCGCGTAATTAAATCGGTAAATGAAATACCACGCTCTTTCCACATCATAGGAAACATACTTGAATTAGTAAAGCCCGGTATCGTATTGATTTCGTTTACATACACGGCTCCACTTTTGGTAAGAAATAAATCTACCCGCGAGAAGTCTTCACAACCCAAAGCTTGATATGACCTAACAGACACATCCCTGATTTTTTCTGCAATGCTGGCTTCTATTTTTGCTGGCACATCGATGGATACCGCAGCACCATCTACATACTTCGCATCGAACGTATAGAAATCGTACTTACTGCTGATAATTATTTCTCCGGGCAACGAGGCCTCGGCAGGGTCGTTGCCTAAGATCGCGCATTCAATTTCACGACCTTCGATAAACTCTTCAAAGAGCACGCAATCATCATAGCGATACGACTCATCAACGGCTTTCTTAAAATCTTCTTTTGACTTTACTTTAGAAACCCCAACCGATGAGCCGAGGCTGGCTGACTTTACCATGAATGGCAGACCCAACTCTTTTTGAATTTCCTCAAATGAAAATTGCTTTGTGTCGGAGTAATAAGAGAATAGAAATTTGTTTACAGGTAAGCCTGCTTCTTTCAGCAGTCGCTTGGCTACTAATTTATTCATCGACATGGCTGAGCCTGTTACTCCAGTTCCGATCATTGGAATGTCCATAGCTTTTAGTAAACCCTGAATACTTCCATCTTCGCCATCGGTGCCATGTAAAACCGGAAAAACCATATCAACCGTAAATGATTTTCCAGACTTTGATGTAAACGCTGGCGCCTGCGGGTTTAGTTGTAGGGACAGTTCTTCTCCGGCTTCAACTTCTTTTGTTATAG
>JBBSBG010000202.1:0-5871 GCA_038251495.1 Cytophagales bacterium | reverse complement strand
TAACGAAAGAGCAGCGCGAACAGTTAAGGACGAATCTCCATAAATCGGGACTAGAATTACTGGATGATAAACGAAGCATTCTGATTGAAAAGATAAAAAATATAATCACCGAGATGATTCATTATTCGAATGAATTGCCTAAAGTAAATTACTCAGATTACATCAGTCAAAAACTAGATTACGACTACACTTATCTCTCGAACACTTTTTCAGAAGTGAAAGGTATTACCATACAACAATTCATTATTATCAACAAAATTGAACGAGTAAAAGAATTACTGTTGTATGACGAACTTAACCTTTCAGAGATCGCCTACAAACTGCATTACAGCAGCGTTGCTCATCTATCCAACCAGTTTAAAAAAGTTACTGGCCTCTCACCCTCCTTTTTCAAGCAGCTAAAACAAAAGCGTGATGGAAATCTTGAAAATATGTGATCTATGTAAAACTCGGCAATAAGAGTGTAAACGTTTTCCGTTTCTTAATTGCGACTTTTATACAAACAAAATAAAAATCATGAACAATTTACTTTACACGATTGCCGTCATACTGGTTGTTATCTGGGCCATAGGATTTATAGGTTACAATGCTGGAGGACTTATTCACGTACTATTAGTTATTGCGGTAATCTCAATAATTTTTAATTTGATTCAGGGTAAGAAAATTTAACCTGCACAGAAACCTGCTATTAGTTTGGCTGTAGGCTCCTCTGAGCGGATGGAATACTCTATTAATTGATATTTTAATAATTTTTGCAATTTTGAAAAACACCGAAATTCAAGAATCCGCACCCTTCATTATGAATGAAGAGGTAGAATATGCACCTCATTCCATCGTGATTAAAACTATCATGAGGAAAATAACGGGTACCGTTAGTGCCATCGCATTTGATGCTGGTGAAGTATTGACGGGAAAGATTTTACCGTTCGACAGCCTGATTCAGGTAATAGATGGATCTGCCGAAGTGGTGATAGATGATAAATCAAATTTTCTTGAAGTTCGTCAATCTATTATTATACCCGCTCACACCAGCAACGCGTTAAAAGCAAACAAAAGATTTAAAATAATCTCTACCGTAATTAAGTGTGGATATGAAGAATTTATATGATCAATATTTTTGACAGAATTTAGGTTCATAAACTTTAAGCAAGTCAGCAAGGCTATCTAACCGAGAACGTAAATCTACTCCACGGGTGATTTAAAATTTTCTGCAGAATTTATAATTGGAATGACTAAGGTTAGCTACTCTAATAATGGATAACGGAATGATCGGAAGTCTTTTGTGACTTATTAAGTCATTTCACTAGTGTCAACCCCGTGGCTAATTATTTTCCCATCTTCCATGGTGATGGTTCTTTGCGTTTTAGAAGCAAAATCCAAATCATGAGTCACAATCAATAAGGACTGCAGGTATTCTTCTGCCAACTCCTTAAAAATATTAAACACAATATCGCTGTTCTTCTTGTCAAGGTTACCAGTAGGTTCATCGCCCATAATAATAAGCGGTTCATTGATTAACGCTCGGGCAATAGCCACGCGCTGTTTTTGCCCGCCACTTAATTGGTTGGGATACTTCAACGCCTCACTTTCTATTCCCAGAATTTTTAATTTCTCATAAGCATTATGTTCCACTTTATTGGCAGGCAGCTTACCAAATTTGAGTCCGGGCAGCATAACGTTTTGTAGGTTGTTGAATTCATTAAGCAGGTAATGAAATTGAAATACAAACCCGATTTTTTCATTTCGTACGCGCGCTAATTCTGCATCTTTTTTGTTATTCATCTTAACACCATCCAGAAACAAATCTCCTTCATAGTTTGTGTCCATGGTAGATAATATGTAGAGCAATGTTGATTTGCCACAACCCGATTTACCAACAATAGAAACAAACTCTCCTGCATGGATAGAAAAACTAATATCAGACAACACCTTCACGGTGATGGGATCATGAAATGATTTACTAATGCCCAACGCTTCTATAACTTTCTTTTCCATACCTACTTTCCCCTAATGATATCTACCGGATCAATTCGGCTTGCTTTTTTGGAAGGGAAATACCCAGCCAAATAGGTAGTGATGATTGAAAAGATGGCACCAATCAAATAGAATTTTGGATTGTAATTGATCGGGTATGTTTCTACTGTTGGCAAGGAGGCCGTGTTGAAAGGGATTTCGCCAATCAAGGCTGACAGTCCTAACCCAAAGATCAGTCCGAGTGCTCCACCAACAAGGCCAATGCTCAAGGCAATTGTAATGAATATGGCATTCACATCTCTACCGGAAAAACCTGTTGCTTTCAGGATAGCAATGGAATCCATTTTTTCATAGATCATCATGTTCAGGATATTATAAATCCCGAATCCGGCAACAATGAGCAAGGTAATTCCCACCGCATAAGAAATAAGCGTTCGCACCGAGCTACCAGTTTCAAATTGCGCATTGGCTGTTTGAATATCAATCGCCTCCGTTTCAAACAGTGTGTTGTACCTTTTGGCCAGAACTGGAGCCATGGTCATGTCATATAATTTAATCTGAATATCGGTAACATAACTTGCCGATTTTCCGAGAATTTTTTGAGTGGTGGCCAGTGTTGCATAGCTTTGGACTTTGTCTACCTCTTCTATTCCCGATTGAAAAAAGCCTACTACTTTCAACGGAAATCGGGTGCCTTCGCTGGTCATAATTTGAATGTTGTCACCAATCTGAACGAGCATTTTTCTTGCAGCTCCTATGCCTAAGATGATGCTGTTGGGTGTATTTTTTAAATCAATGGATTTTCCTTGCACCACATAATCTTGAAAAGTGAAAAGCCTGTTTTCTGCATCTACATCAATGCCGTTGATTACACCCGTTAAATTAATTGCACCCACATTGTAAAAAATGGCAACGGTATTTTTTGGCGCAACACCTCGAACATTCGCATCATTCTTCAGGGCTTTGATGATGGCCTCACTATTCCGTATCTGCTGTAGCTCATTTTTTGGTTTAACATGCCTCACAAAATGATATGCCCCCGGATACGCAGTCGATCTAACAATAGGTTGAATGCGAGAAGGTAAAATTTCATTGTAGAGTCTTACATGAGGTGTGCGATTTAAAATCAGATTGTCGAGCAGGTCATTTAACCCGCCCATAAAACTGAGTAAGGTGATGAACATAGTAATGCTAAAGGTAACGCCAAAGGCAGCAACCATTGTTTGCTTAAGTCTCGCCTTGAGCAAAGCCACTGAAATCTGTGTAATGAGTTTGATTTTCATTGTTCAGGGAGAATGAGTTCTTCATTCGTATTTATTCCTGAGAGAATTTCCACCATTTGGTAATCCTTTAGACCCGTTTTTACAATCAGTTGCTTACCCGATTTGTTCACTACAATGGAATCATTCATCAAATAATTTCGCGGTATAAGCAAGGCGTCATTTTTTGTGCTCGTCACCACATTGGCTTCAAAGGAAATATTCGGATACAGCACCCTTGGTGGCTGCACAAATTCCGCTTCAATGGTAAAGGTTTTACTTTGCACGTTCATGATGGGATTGATCTTAGACACTACGGCATTAAACACAGAATCTCGATAGCTATTCAGCACCACCAACACAGGCATACCCAATTGGATAGTCACAATATCATATTCATCAATCTGCATTTCGAGTAGGTATTTTTCGTCATCCCCTACGATGGCAATCGGAATTTGTGGCGTAACAATTTCTCCCTTAGCGAGATTCATCTGATAGACTTTGCCTTTTACTTTACTCTTCACCAGGTAGTCGCCCGTATTTTTATAGCTGATTAACAAGTTATTTTGCGCTTGCTTGGAGAGAAAATCCAATTGCCTTTCTAGCTCTTCCCGCTTTTCTTTCGCAGAGGCATAGTTATTTTTTGAATTTTCGTGAGCAAGTTCCCGTTGCTCAAGTTCTATTTTAGATCCAATGTTTTGTGACCATAAACTTTTTTGTCTTTCAAGCAAGGACGCATCACTTTCCATTTTACTTTTCGTCAAATCAACAAGTAACCTGGCTTCATCTAATTTTCCACGATTAAATTTCAAGGCATTGAATTCAGCTGATAGTTTGGCATTATCGGCCATCAATTTCTGGGCATCATTCGCTATGGATAATATTGGAGAACCAATTTCCACAGGTGCGCCTTCGTCTGCGTAAACTTCATCAACTATTCCACTTACTGTTGCAAATACCTTGTATTGATTTTTGCTCACCACTATCCCTGAAGCATAAACTGATTCGGTTATAGTTTGCTTAACCAGGCGGATGGTATCCTGCTTAGATTTACAAGCGCTGAATAAAATCAATGAAAATAAAAAAACCTTTTTAAGATGTTTTTGCCGCGACTTATTGTCTTTCATAATAATCGCTATTTATATGGTTCAAAATTTATGCGCTTGCTACAAGCTACAGAAAAAAAACCGTGTAATTATAATTGTGCTGGTTAGAATTGTATGATTCATGAGAAATCCGCTTTGATTAACATTTTAATATGATTTTTTACAAAAGCTGCTTTTTCATAGTCCGTCATCTTATCGGCAGGTTCAATATCAATTATCATATCCTTAAAATGCAAATCCCTATTTAAGTAATTATGCAGTTCAACTTTCGCATGGGTGGGGCCAAATAAGAATACATGATCATAGTTCAAAATCTCATCGGCAATGTCCTTATAAAATAGGCTTCATGCATTTGCTGTTCTTTGTTATTCATAATATTTTCGCTTCTACTCAAAGCTTCTTCCTTGGCAGTAAAAGTAAACTTTGATGAAATAGAATGGTTATTATCCGCAGATGAACCAATCAAATTGGCTGTTAAATGATCCATGCAGATACGTAATTTTTTTTTGTGTTTTCATTTTACTGTTTCTTATAATTATTTATTCACCCCCCCCCGTAGAAATTCAGGAGTTTATTTTCAATTGCCACAGTGTCACTAATACCATGGCTAAACTTACATTTTATTATTTATTGTTGCCTGCAAATATGATATTAACTAAGGTCATTAATACTGATATAATTCATAGTTACGCATGTTAATTATCAGCAATTTCTTCTTATGCTTTATCAAAGAATTGAGAACTCTTTTGGGTTATTATAGAATTATCCTTGCACTCGCTATATACTCAAGCTAGTTGGCAGTTTAAGCATCAAAAAATGACTATAAAACAATAATTAGTTTTAAGCTCGGTGGCACCCGTGTACCTGTATACGAAACCCCACAAAATTTGAATAGTGCGCTGTACTCTGTTGGTGAAGGCTTTACAAGCCTAGCCTTGTGCGGTGGACTTTATGTTTACGGACAAATAAAACACGATTACCGAACGATTCAAACGGCCAGCCAGATTTTGCAAACGCAGTTGGCCATTGGCATTACCACGCAACTTATTAGACGAATGACGGGGCGCGAAAGTCCTTCACGTGCCACGGCACCGGGTGGCGCATGGCGACCGTTTCCAAGCTTTGCTGAATTTGCAGATCGTAGGTCAACCTATGATGCTATGCCCTCCGGGCACATGGCCACCATGATGGGAACTGTTACCGTTTTAACATTAAATTATCCTGAGAAGAAATGGATTAAACCGGTTGGTTATGGGATAATGGGGTTGGTTGGTTTTGCCATGATGAATAATGATGTGCACTGGGCCAGTGATTATCCGCTGGCAATTGGCGTTGGCTATGTTACAGCTCTAGCAACCGTTCGGCTTAACCGGTGGATTCGTAACGAGCATAAAAAAAATGATCGCACATTAACGGTGCGATCATTCAATAATAAATAATCTAATTTACGATTAACCTAAAAAGGATTTCAATTCTTCGAAGCGCGGAGTCTTGCGAAGCTTTTGAGTTGCCTTATCTTTTATTTGACGAAC
>JBBSBG010000201.1:0-5872 GCA_038251495.1 Cytophagales bacterium | reverse complement strand
GTTTAATTCTTCTTTGCTGGTCTTCTATATTTAACCGGTGGTGCCGGCTCAGGTTTTAATTCTACACCTTGAGTCTTCAATAAATTTAAGGCTTCTTGAACAGCACGTTCCAATTGTGGATCTCTGCCTTTAATAACATCGGCAGGAGTTTGCTCTACGGCTATATCAGGTGAGATACCAACTCCTTCAACTGCCCACTTACCATCGGTATCGTAGAATCCCCCACGTGGCGCTACCATGCGACCACCATCTAGAAAAGGTGGAGTATCCCAAGTACCCACAAGTCCACCCCAGGTTTTGGTTCCAACCAACGGCCCGATTTTCATTTTGTTAAAAAGATAAGGAAGAAGATCTCCACCCGAACCCGCACGCTCATTGATCACCATAACTTTTGGTCCGAAGATTCCTGCATTTGGAGTAAGGAACGGACGATGATCACCAACCTTACTGTTAAAATATCCCATCAATTGGCGCGACATAATATCTACCATGTAATCAGCAGCTGAGCCTCCGCCATTATTACGTTCATCAATCACCACACCCTTTTTATCTTGTTGCGCAAAGTAGTAACGATTGAAATACGTGTACCCCGGCTGTCCTGTATTGGGAATATACACATAGGCTATTTTTCCATCGGAAAGCTCATCTACTTTTTTGCGATTGCTTTCTACCCAGTTCATCATGCGCAATTGATTTTCATTGGCCACTGGCACTACAGTAACTAAGCGCGATCCTTCTAAACCAGGCTTACTATTCACCCTGATTTTTGTTTGACGATTGGCTGTACCTTCAAAATACCTAAAGAAATTTTCAGAAGCAGAGATTGCAACTCCATTAACTTCTAACAGATAGTCGCCAACGTTTACACCAATACCAGGTTCCCGCAAAGGCGAATTTAGATTTGGATTCCAGTCTTCACCGGTATAAATATTTTTAAACCGATAGGTACCTTTTTCTAATTCGTAGTCGGCACCCAGTAATCCGATCGGTACATTATCTATCTGCGGAAAGTCGCCACCGCGCGTATACGAATGACCAACCGCAATTTCGCCACCAAGAATATCAACGATGTAATTTAGATCAGTGCGATGTTGAACATGCTCTACCCATGGACTATACCATTTGTATACATCATTCCATGGAGCGCCATGGGTATTGTTTACGTATAAGAAGTCGCGCTGATAGCGCCAGCCTTCACGAAAAATTTGTTTCCACTCTTCGCGCGGTTCTATTTTTACTTTGAGAGATGAAAGTGCATCTAACTTTCCATCGCCTGATTTCTTGTTGTTGTCGGTTGTACCTAAAATTCCCCACGTGCTGCCGTTGCGATAAAGCAATGACTTGCGATCATTTGAAACAGAAGCTTCATTGACGGCTGACAAGTATACTTCACTCTTACGATCTTTGAAGTTGTATCGGTGTAAAGTTTCTCCAGTTTGATTTGGTACTGATTCAGTATAAAAAACATAGCTATCCGGTCCGGAAATTAATTCTTGATAATCCCGCAAAGGAATATCAACAGCTACAATGCGTTGACCGATTCCATCAAGATCAATCTTAACCACAGGAGTTGTTTCTTTCACGGCCTTCCCGTTAGGCGGGTTCTCTTCCTTTTTATCGTCTTTAGGTTTTTCTTTTTCTTCATCGCTGCGCGGCAACAATGGTGACGGATCATCTTTACTAAGCACAATCAGATACAGCGCGCGAGTTACGGGGCGTTCGTATGAACTCATATCAAGCCAGCCGGTATTTAAACCATAGTTGGTGCTTGCAAGAAAATAGAGATACTTGCCACTCGCATCCCATACCGGAGAAATAGCATCGGCCATGCCATCCGTTAGTTGAAGCGTTTTTCCGGTTTCAACATTGTGAGCTTTTATTACTTTATAATGACTGTCGATCAATCGCGCATAGGCAATCCATTTACTATCGGGCGACCAAACAGGATTCAACGATCGATTAGGATGCGCGTAGCGTTCGGTATCTACTTTTTTGGTTAGACCGGATGCAACATCGGTATACCATAAATTATAATCAGTATCTGTAAAGGCTATGAACTTTCCATCGGGCGACCACGCTGGCTTGAAGAAAAAAGTTGGATCGGCAATGGCAATCACTTTTGGTTTCACTAATCCCTCCTGATCAGCAATCATCAATTGATACTCACCACTTGCATCACTAAACCAGGCAATTCTTTTTCCATCGGGCGACCAAACAGGACTGCGATCAGCCGCACCTGATGAATTGGTAATATTTCTCCAATCACCTTTCTCTTTTGGTACGGTAAAAATTTCACCTCGGTATTCAAACAACGCACGCTGACCAGTTGGTGAAAGCGAAGCGTTGATGAGCGCATTCGATTTTACATCTTGCCACCGCGCGCGTGCCCAATGAAAATCACCCCGAACATTGATCGTTAATTTTTTTGTTGCCGTTGTTGCGGGATTTAGGGTATGCAAATAACCACCTTGTTCGTAAGCCAATTGCCCGCCACCGGCATCAATACTTTTTACATCAAAGTCGGAATGAAAAGTAAGTTGTTTGGATTCGTTGTTAGCAGGATTGTAAGACCAAACATTGTTTGCATAATCACGCTCGGATAAATAATACACAACATTGTTTAACCAGACAGGATCAGTGTGCCGCTCGTTGTCTGTTTGCGGAGTCATCTTAAGTACATAAGACTTTAGGTCAACAATCCAAATAGGTTTTGCTTGTCCGCCTCGATAGTTTCTCCATTCGGGATCCCAGAAACCAATTTGCTGATAGGCAATAAACTTTCCGTCATCAGAAATTTCTCCGGCTACAGCGCGTGGAATAGCTAGTGCTTCTTCCATACCACCTGCTTTGTTGATTTTGAAAAATTTTGATTCACGCGTGGCAACGCCCTCACGTGTGGAGGCAAACAGAACTTCTTTTCCATCGGGTGTCCATCCAGTAACCACATCATTGCCCGGATGCCAGGTGAGGCGCTGAGGCTGGCCGCCTTCAACCGGAATTAAATACACATCGGTATTGCCATCATACTGCCCCGTAAAGGAAATCAGCTTACCATCAGGTGAAAAATGTGGATCACTTTCTTCGCCTTCGTTGCTGGTGAGTCTGCGCGCATCACCACCTTCTTTGGGCACAATCCATAAATCGTTGGCATACACAAATACAATATCGGTGTTGCTAATGGTAGGCTGGCGCAACAGCATGGTGCCTTGCGCGTGCGCAAAAACAATTGGGGTAACTGCGAGGATGAGTAAAATAAGTCGAGTAGAAATTTTCATATCGTTAGCGATTAATTGTTCAAGAATTGGTGAGACAAGATACCGGAATGGGAATACTAATTCTAACCACTCGCGTAAGCTAAAGAGCGGTTTATACAGATTATTAGTAAACTGTTGTAAACTTTAAGAGACTAGGATATCCCTACCTCAAATTCTCTTCAAACAATTTTAAGATTCGCTTATACTCATCCGTCCAACTGCTGGGTTCTACAAACCCGTGATCTTCCATCGGGTATCCGGCAAGCTCCCAATTGTCTTTGCCCAACTCGATCAACCGTTGCGAAAGTTTTACCGCATCCTGAAAATGTACGTTTGTATCAATCATGCCGTGACAGATTAATAAATGACCTTTCAATCCTTCTGCATGATAGAGCGGTGAACTTTTTACATAAGCAATGCTATCCTGATACGGCATGTTCAAAATATTTGCTGTGTATCCATGATTGTATTGTGCCCAATCAGTTACTGGTCGCAACGCTGCACCGGCAGCAAATACATCAGGCGTGGTAAACATTCCCATCAACGTAATGAAGCCGCCATACGAACCGCCATATACACCAATTCGTTTTGGGTCAATACCATATTTTTCAGTTAACCATTTAGCGCCATCAACATTATCGGTTAAATCTTTGCCACCCATAAAGCGATAAATGCCCGTGCGCCAATCGCGACCATAGCCAGCACTGGCTCGATAGTCCATATCGATTACCGTGTATCCTCTGTCAGTCAAAAGATTGTGAAACATGTATTCACGGAAGTAACTGCTCCACCACTTATGTGCATTCTGCAAGTAGCCAGCACCATGAACAAAAACAACGGCTGCACCATTCGGCTTTTCGGGTTTATAAATACGCGTATAAACATCGGCACCATCACGGGCTTTAAAGGTTGTTAATTCGGGATCGCGCCAGTTATATGATTTGAATTCGGCAGACAACGAGTTAGTAATTTGAATCGGCCTTGCTCCAGTTTTATTTTCCTGAATGTAAAACTCCCACGGCTTGTTGCTATACGAATACCGAATGGCCAACCATTTTTCGTCAGGCGAAAGATCAACTTCGTTTGCTCCAGTCATGGTTGTAAGTTTTTCACGCTTGCCACCGCTTACCGACATTTTATAAAAATGTTTTTCACCGGGGTGTTCTTCATTGGTTGTCAGGTAAAAAAATTTCTTATCGCGTGAAGGCGTTACAGATTGCACTTCAAATTTTCCCGAGGTCAGTGCTTGCTTCTTTCCGGTTGTAACATCTACAGTATATAAATGTGAGTAGCCACTTTCTTCCGATTGAAACCAAACTGTTTTATTATCAGCTAACCAACCCACGTTGGCGCCACCAAAGAAGCCGCCTGTGCCCGGGCCACCGATCCATGCATCGTCATGTTGGCGATCGATGACAGAAAATTTTTGAGTAGTTACATCCAATGAAAGAATCCAACGATCTTTATTGTCTTGCGACCGTGCAACAATGGCATTTTGTTTTCCATCGGCCGACCAGATTAAACTTGTAAAGGAAACTTGTCTTGCCTCAGGTTTCTTCTCCTTTGCATCTGGCTTGGCAGCCTTGGCGGGATAGTCTTTGCGATATTCGGGTGCATCAAAGATGCCGGGAATGTTATCGGTTTTAACCGCCAACACAGAGTCGCCCTTAATGTCATAAACAAATAATTCTGAAACGCTTAACGCTACACCCACCTTTGTGCGTGTTGGAATATCTTCTGTGAATCCAGACTCAGTTATATAGCTGGGCACGATCGTATTTTTTCCATTTGCATTTTTTGTAAGGCGATAGGTAATAAAATTTCCATCCGGACTTAATTGAATATTATCAACGTTTTTATCGTCCAAATAAATTTCCTTTGGACGAATGGGCTGATCGGCCTTGCGATTTTTTTCAGTTGCCTTGCGGGAATCGCTGCGTTCTTTTAAAATTTCAAAGTATACCAGTTGGTTATCTTTCAACCATTTTTCTTGTAGCGATTGTTTGGCCTCGGGTCTTTTGTTTCCCTTCTTGAAGTTTGTGACTTGGGTGAATGCACCAGTACTTATATCCCAGCTAAATAAATTTCCATCGGCAGTAAAGAGAATCTTCTTTTCATCTTGCGAAAATGTTGGGTTTGATTCGCGATCAAGCGTATTGGTTATCTGAGTATTTTTCCCAGTAGCGATATCTAATAAGAATATATCTCCGCTTTTCTCATAAAGTTTTTTGGTGAATGCTCTATTATATTCACTAGTAAAGGAAGTGGGTAGAGCTCTCCTTATTGCAGCATTTACTTTTTGTGGCGTACGGTTGGTAACCGAAATCGAATAGAGAGAATCTCCTGAGTTGCGGTCAGGGTTCCAACTGAAATAAACTTGTTTTCCATCTTCTGCCCAACTTACGTTGGATGGTGCTACACCTATCCATTTAGGATCGCGCATAATTTTTTCTACGGTTAGTGGAGCAAGCAGTTGCGCCCACGCTGCAGGGCAAATAAGAATTAGCCAAAGTATTTTTTTCATTGAGTCTTTGTTTCGATTTATAATAAGTCTTTGAATGTTTAAATGCATTTAACAAAATGCAAGCATGTTTTACAATTCCAAGTATTAAGCAGGT
>JBBSBG010000200.1:0-5894 GCA_038251495.1 Cytophagales bacterium | reverse complement strand
GCACTATCAAACAACTCCTTCAGAAATCTGGGATTATACGGCCACACAAAATATTGTACTTGCTGATCTTAAGATCGAAAACAAAGACAGAAAGGTTTTAATGATGGCGCCTAAGAATGGTTTTTATTATGTACTTGATCGCTTCTTCCCTGGTCTGTGCCCTCACAGACCAGTAACCGGTAAATAATGCAAATATTCGTGTAGAATATAGCACGTATAAAAAATGAGTTGTAGTTACTAATGTTTACGGATTTCTATACTTAAAATTTAATCGACAATGAAAACTGAGGAAGAATAGGAAATACGGAAACAGACTTAAGGGCAATTCTCGTATTGCCCACATTATCATTTTCAGGTTTTAAGTAATAATAAAAGGAGTTTCTCCGGTTGTAAATATTATAAAGCCCAAAGTCCAAGCTTCCATCAAATTTTTTAAAAAGTTTTATTTTTTTAGTTAGGTTTATATCAAGCCTATGATAATTCTTCATCCTTAATGAGTTTCTTTCGGTTGGGATTTGCATTTGATAAAAGGAAGTTGAAGTATTAAATGAATTTCTCGAGTAGTCAAATAAAGGACCACTGAAGGCTCCGGTAGAAAGTGTAATAGGTCTTCCTGTATTGAAAACCCAGGTTGTATTTAGAGACCATTTTTGGTTTAGTCTATAACTTCCAAATACGGAAAATTGATTTGGTATATCTTGTAATCCGTTAAATCGCTTACCGTTGTTTAGCTCCGGATAATTCATTTTAACGCGGCCATACGCGTAAGATAACCAACCCGTTAAGTTGCCTGATTTTTTCTCTACTAGCACTTCAACGCCATAGCTAACTCCATTACCAACGGTAAGAACATCGGCCCACAATTCCGGTTGCAAAAAAGTACTTGCAAAAGTATTTGTACTGTATCCGTCTTTAAATGATATAACATTGTTAAGCCTTTTAATATAGGGCTCTACAGAAAAAACAAGGGATTGCTTACCGATTAATCGCGAATGAGTATAGTTGATTGCCACAACATCCGATCTCTCAGGAACAATCTTCGCTGTAGAATTAACCCATACGTTATAGGGTAAACCTATACCAGGATTTGTTAATTGATGTAAAGGCTGATACATCCTTGCGTAGGAAAACGTTAAGGATGCCTGATCTGAAATTTTGTAGAAACTATTTAATCTTGGCTCAAAATAAGAAAATTTTAAGTCATCTGTTAAATAAAAATTATAGCGCAATCCTAAAGATAATTCCAGTTTGTCAAAGTTTAGCTTATTATCCAGGAATACTCCGGGATTGAACGCTTTACTTTGGGGTATCGTGATTTTGTTTATGGCAGTATCCGAGGAAGTATAATTAAGTTGTGAAGGGTTAAAAAAATAATTAATTGATTGTATACCCCATCGTAGGTCAAATTGCCTGGTTACTGAAATATCGGCCATATACTTAACTGTGACATCATTAATTTCTGAAGTCTGATTGACTTGTTCCTGAATGATGGTATTATTTTCCTCGCTGTAGAACTGGTTAAGGCGGTAGTAGGAAAATCCAACACCAAAATGGTTGTGCCATTTTCCGGATTTCAGTTCTGCATTAAAAGAAGTAATTCTATTTCTCCAGTTCAGCCTACTTTCTGTATATCGGGCTTCATTTTTATTGTCATAAATAAGGTAATAGTTATCCTGATCTGCATGATGTGTTAAGCTTCCGCTGAAATTTTTGTTATTGAAATGCAACTTCAAATCTATATCGTGAAAATTGATGCCGTTCCTATTTGATTGACCACTTATTTTATTGCGTAGCGCAACTAATCCATCGGCATAAGTTCTGCGGGCTGCAATAACAAGCCCAACCCTGTTTGAAATGAGAGGTAAATCTATCTTCAATTTTGATGAAATTATTCCTATTTCAACAACCCCGGAAATTGAATCTAAATTTGGATTTTCTGTTTGAATATCAATAACCGAAGAAAGACGTCCGCTAAAGCGGGCAGGAAACCCACCCTTATAAATTGTTGCGTGGTTAACAATGAGGGGATTGAAAGTTGATAGAAACCCAAATAAATGTTGTGACGAATAGACGGGCGTATTGTCTAATAGAATTAAATTTTGGTCAGTTCCTCCGCCCCTTACAAAAAGGTCGGAGCTGCCTTCAGAGCCTGTCATAACTCCGGGTAGAAGAGATAAGGCTTTAATTATGTCTTTCTCACCTGCCAATGCCGGAATTCTTAATAAATCGGCTTGATCCAATACGTTTACACTAGTTTGCCTTAGTTCAAAATCTTTTTCAAGTCTGGTACTTTTAACTACAACTTCATTCAACTCATTTTTAGAGGGGTTAAGCCTTACCAAAAGGGTTGTGTCTCTGAAGAGATTTATACTCAGTGATAAAGGCGCATAGCCAAGGCGACTCAGTAACATCTTAATATCCCCCTTTTCGACACTAAAACTAAAGTAACCACTTTCATCTGTGGTTACTGATTTCTTTTGTGCCTGTATTATAACTTCATCTATGGGTTTGCCTGAAATTGAATCTTCAACTTTTCCAGTTATGGATATTATTTGGGATTGACTTTCTATAAAGATAGTTAGTACTATTATCCCTGTTGCCACTATGCTTACTGCACGAGCTAACATTGGAATTTAAAACTTTATCGATAATGTATCCCTCAAATAGGCTCCGAAAACCCCAACGCCACCCTCTATGTTTGTATAAGCCGGATAGACTCCTTTAAAAGAATTGATAATATCTGCCCGATTTAAATCAATAAATTCCTTGTATGGAATGGTTGCTAAATTAAAAGAATGAAGATTTGAGTCCATCGTTATTAAACTGAAATCAGCACGTACAAGCGTATTGGAAGGTAAGAGTCTCTGAAACGAATAATAGTTTTGAACACGGCTGATTTCCCAATATTTTGCCTCGTACTTCCTTGAATAAGTAATCCCATTTTCTAATTCATCCGTTGATTCTATAAATACGGTATATCCCGGGCTTTCCGGTAACCCATCCCAAGTGCCATTAATTCTATAAAATTCTATACCGGCTTCTACTATTTTGGTTTTAGTCAAGTTTGACCAAACTGCCGATGCTTCTGGTACCTGACACGTAGCAATAAGTGTTTCTCCTTTTTGTGTGGCTATTTTTAAGATGTAAATTTTACCCGCTTCTATTGGCAAATTTTCTTGAGAACCAAAATAGATACTTCGGTTTTGATCAAAGGTAAGCGCGGTGCTTTTACCTTCTTCATTATGCAGCGTAACAATTGCATCTGAAACACGGGATGTTTGACTATCTGTCCATTCATTAAGATTAGTACTGTAATTAACTTCAACAAAAAGGCTGTCGCCAGGAGAGATAATACTAAAAACAACAATCTTTTGCTCTCCAGTATTTGGAATGTCAATATATTCCTCAACTGCACAGGATGAGATAAGCGATGCCAAAAAGATTGAGGTCAAATTATTTAAAAAAAGGATAGCAACTACCCGTAGATAGCTGCTATTGACCTTAAAAATATTAAATATTAGTTTACCCAATGCACAAAATTATCTCTTCTAACATTCGCATCGTCTATTGTGGTGTAGTCAATATAATCAGTATCAATCCAAACTCCAAAACCAGCCACATAGTCAATCACTTTTTGAATATTATGATAGCTATAAGCCTCCTCTTGATTATTAAGAATAAGCCACAGGCCAGATCCACCAACCGATGGATAATGTCGTGATACGGAATTTACTTTCATGTACTGCACCGCTGAGTCTCTCCACTTTCTTGAACATAGTCCACAAGTTCTTCTGAAGCTTTCCGTTATAAGATTTACACCATTAGAAGCATAAGTTAAATAATTTCTACTCCACGCCTCCATTGTGACTCTTTTGCTATTTCCACTTGGGTCATTAGCTATTGGAATAATAATGGATTCTTTACCTGAGAACCTGCCATTTTCCTTTGGAATTGCTGACGTAAATCCGGTAATTTTATGTTTAACTAATCCATCGACTTTCAAGTCATCCCTTTCAGCATTTAATAAGGTTTCTTCATTTCCATTTTCCATCGCAAACTCGAAACTATCAGTTATTTTATGAATAACATTACCTATATAATAAATTCCTTTGCTATTTACCACTGTTGCCAATCTAAAATCCTTGACGTTTATTTTTAAAACCTCATCCGAAATTTCTTCACTATCACTTACCATTAATCTACTTCTTAATGAATTTGCAAATCCGAGTTGATTTTCATATTCCTCAAGTTTTTCAATTGGTAATGAATTCAAGTAATTCATTGTCTCTTGAAATGCTTTTATAGAATCAAATCTAAGAGCATCACCTTTTAATGTAATCTCAGATTTGGAGGGCATTTGTATGTTCAGACCAGGTTCATTATTTAGGTCACAACAAACGAATAACAGTGCCATCTAGACGGTCTGTAGTAGCGGTTTAGTCAAAAATATAAAAAAATTCACAAAAATGACAAACATGTCGAATTACGAATATTTCAATGATTTTTGACTTTTGCCTATATGCCTCAATTGCAGGACAAGGCACTAACGCTTAAGATTTCAAGAAAAATTAGAATAATTAGATCTGAGAGTGGAACTACTTTAGAAGAGCTTTATAACGATAACGGAATTCATCTGGCAAGAATTGAAAGCGGTTTCTCGAATATAACGGTATCCACATTGAATGCTATTTGTTCTTACTTCGATCTAACCTTAAAAGATTTTTTCAACGATCTTTAATAAGTCTATTTTTGTAATCTAAATAGGCTTAACGGAACACGTTATCATTTCGGTTTAAATCGAATTCCTAAATGGTCTGCGCAAATGAGCCAATGGGTTCAAAATTTTTCGGATTCCTATAAAAAGCTAACCTCAGAATTCGAAACAAAGTTTTATGCGAAAAATAACTTATTCTCTTTTGCTATTCATTTTCATGCTTAGCTGCAAAAACGAAAATCCTGCTGGCTGGATTGACGAAGACCGGTTATTGAATCGCGATGCAAAAGACTGGCTTACCCTGGGCGGAAATCAACTTATGCAGCATTATTCACCACTCAATCTCATCAACAAAGAAAACGTGAATGATCTCGGCTTTGTGTGGCAGTATGATGCCAGCACCTACATCGGCAATGTGCCCCGTGGATTAGAAGCAACTCCAATAGTTGTTGATGGAATTATGTATACCTCAGGCGCATGGGGTGCAGTTTATGCACTCGATGGCAAAACCGGAAAGGAGCTTTGGACATACAAACCAAAGGTTGATGCATCGTATGCGCGAAGAGCTTGCTGCGATGCGGTGAATCGTGGGTTAGCGGTTTGGGAAGGTAAAGTTTATGTAGGCACGCTCGATGGATATCTTTCTTGTATTGATGCAAAGGATGGTAAAGTTTTATGGAACCAGGACACATTTACAGACCGTACAAAAGGCTATACAATTACTAGTCCACCGCAAGTTGCTGGTAAGATTGTAATGATTGGAAATTCAGGAGCTGAATATGGAGTGCGTGGTTATGTGACTGCTTATGATCTGATAACAGGTGAAGAAAAATGGCGCTTCTGGATTGTGCCTGGCGATCCAAAGAATGGTTATGAAACTCCTGAAATGGAAATGGCCGCTAAAACATGGGATCCAAATTCTGCTTGGGAAACGGGAGTAGGTGGCACGGCCTGGGGCGAATCAGCTTACGATCCTGAATTTAATTTGCTTTATATAGGCACCGGTAATTCAACACCGTATCCAATTTGGTATCGAAGCCCATCGGGTGGCGATAATTTATTTCTGTCTTCCATTATTGCTATCAATCCCGACAACGGAAGAATGGTGTGGCACTATCAAACAACTCCTTCAGAAATCTGGGATTATACGGCCACACAAAATATTGTACTTGCTGATCTT
>JBBSBG010000199.1:0-5970 GCA_038251495.1 Cytophagales bacterium | reverse complement strand
GCAAAAAAAATTCCGACAACCGGGGTGAAAGGAGTTCTTTTGGGGCAAATTGATGCAGCCTTAATTCTTCGTTTATTCGGCTGAAGTTCTCCTTTGATGCTTCTATATTTGCCAACTATGGCCGGACCGAACGCAATGGAAACCCCTCTTATGAAACAATACAACGCCATCAAGGCGAAGTATCCGGGGGCGCTTTTGCTTTTTCGTGTGGGCGATTTTTACGAAACGTTTGGTGAGGACGCAATCCGCGCTGCCAATGTGTTGGGTATTACATTAACCAAACGCGGCAATGGTTCGGCTTCCGAAATTGAACTGGCTGGCTTTCCGCATCATTCACTCGATACCTATTTACCAAAACTGGTACGTGCAGGCAACCGGGTTGCTATTTGCGATCAGTTGGAAGATCCCAAGTCAGTGAAAGGAATTGTGAAGCGGGGCGTTACCGAATTAGTTACCCCGGGAGTTTCTTTTAATGATCATGTGTTGGAGCGAAAGCAGAATAATTTTCTTGCTTCTGTGTTTGCCAGTAAAACCATGCAAGGTGTTTCTTTCCTTGACATCAGCACGGGTGAATTTTATGCAGCGCAAGGTCCAGAGATCTATATTAATAAACTTATTCAAAGTTTTGGGCCCGCAGAAATTATTTACAGTAAAAGTCAACGTGAGAAATTTGAAACCCAGTTTGGTGAGGAGTATGCAACGTTTGCTTTGGATGATTGGGTATATGCATTCGATTTTGCTAACGACAAGTTAGTACAACAATTTAAAACCAACACACTTAAAGGATTTGGTATTGATGGTATGAATGAAGCCATCATAGCTGCCGGAGCAGTTCTTCATTACCTGGAAGCAACTGAGCATAAAGACACGCAACATATTTCTGCCATCGCGCGCATAGATGAAGACAAGTATGTGTGGTTAGATAAATTCACTATACGAAACCTTGAAATAATTAGTTCACAAAATGAAGGTGGAGTTCCGCTGCTTCATGTGTTGGATCAAACCGTTACACCCATGGGCTCGCGCAATTTGCGTAAGTGGATGATTCTACCCTTAAAGGATAAACAAGGTATTGATGAAAGACTTCAGGTTGTAGAACAATTTTATACTGACGAAGAACTAACAAATAAGATACTTGAGCACCTTCGGCAAGTTTCTGATCTCGAACGATTGATTTCTAAAGTTGCCGTGGGTCGCATCAATCCCAGAGAGCTACTTCAACTAAAGCGATCGCTAAAAGCAATTCTTCCTGTAAAGGAGATTTTAGAAAAGTCCGCTTCCACAGAGTTAAATAAATTAGGCGACCAAATTCATCGTTGTGATTTTTTAGTAGAAAAGATTGATAAAGAATTAATGGATGATGCGCCCATGCTCATCCATCAGGGCGGAATTATAAAAGAAGGTGTTAATGCGGAGTTAGATGAGTTGCGCGGTATTGCATTTTCAGGTAAGGATTATCTGGTGCAAGTTCAAAAGCGTGAGGTGGAACGCACAGGAATTAATTCATTGAAGATTTCTTACAATAGAGTTTTTGGTTACTACTTAGAAGTAAGCAATACCAACAAAGATAAAGTACCTACAGATTGGATTCGCAAGCAGACGCTTGTCAACGCTGAACGCTACATTACTGAAGAATTAAAAGTGTACGAAGAAAAAATCCTTCATGCCGAAGAAAAACTGTCAGTGATTGAACAGCGATTGTTTTTAGAATTGGTTCGGCATGCTGCTGATTACGTTGCGCAGATTCAGCAAAATGCAAGAACGGTAGCAATACTAGATTGTTTGTTATCCTTTTCCGTTACCGCGAAAGCAAATAAGTATAACAAGCCCGAGATCAGTGAATCAAAACGGCTCGCGATTAAAGCCGGTCGCCATCCAGTAATAGAAAGACAATTGCCAACAGGCGAGACGTATGTGCCGAATGATATTTACCTCGACAATGAGACGCAACAGATATTAGTGATCACAGGCCCCAACATGGCGGGTAAGTCTGCACTCTTGCGGCAAACAGCTTTGATTGTGTTAATGGCTCAGATGGGAAGTTTCGTTCCCGCTGAAGCGGCAACCATAGGCTTAATCGATAAAGTGTTTACGCGCGTTGGCGCTTCCGATAACCTATCGCGGGGCGAATCTACTTTTATGGTGGAGATGACCGAGACAGCCAGCATTTTAAATAACCTAAGCGACCGCAGTTTAATTTTGATGGACGAGATTGGCCGCGGAACTTCAACCTATGATGGGGTTTCAATTGCGTGGTCTATTGTCGAGTACCTACATAATCATAAAGACTTTAAAGCGAAAACACTTTTCGCCACACACTACCATGAATTAAATCAGCTTACTGAAGATTTGATTCGGGTAAAAAATTTTAATGTGAGTGTAAAAGAAGTGGGCGATAAAATCATTTTCATGCGCACGCTGAAAGAAGGCGGGAGTGAACATAGCTTTGGAATTCACGTGGCGCAACTAGCCGGCATGCCTAACAAGGTGGTGCTGCGTGCCAACGAGATTTTACATTTCCTTGAGAAGGACAAACATAAAAACCAATCAAAAGCGAAATTTGATGAGCTACCCAAAGCCACTGCGCAGATGAGTTTGTTTGAAATGGACCCTAAATCTAAAGCGGTGCATGAGATGCTGGAGAAGATTGATATTAACACGATTAGTCCGGTGGAGGCCTTGCTTAAGCTGAATGAGATTTTAAGTGTGTTGAAGAAATAACAGGTTACAACTTTGTAAGTTACAATTATGTAACTTACATTTATGTAACTTTTGAGTAATGGAAAATCCTTTTGTTTTTGGTAAAACGGTTGGCAAAGCCAATTTCTGCAATCGTACCCGCGATATCGAGTTCATGCATCATCAGTTTAACACGAATGCCAATACCGTTTTGATTTCACCCAGACGCTGGGGCAAGTCGTCATTAGTGGAGGAATCAGCGCGAAGATATGCCGACACTAAAGTATGCTTTGCCTTTATCGACCTTTTCAAATGCCGAACCCCAGACGAGTTTTATGAAGCATATGTGCAAGCTTTATTAAAAGCAACCAATTCTAAATTAGATGATGCTTTTCAGTTTGCCAACAAATGGTTGAAAAGTTTCTTGCCACATCTTTCTTTTCAGCCAGATCCTAACACAGAGTTTTCAATTAAGTTTCAGGCCAATGCTTCTATAAAAGATGATGAGATTATCAATCTATCACAAACCATCGCTAAGAAAAAGAACATCCGAATTATTTTATGCATTGATGAATTTCAAAATATAAATCACTTTCCACATCCGATTGATTTTCAACGCAAGCTTAGAAGCTATTGGCAGCGGCATGATCATGTTCATTATTGTTTGTATGGAAGCAAGCGTCATCTAATGAGTCAGCTATTCGAGTCATCGGATTTGCCTTTCTATAAATTTGGAGCAGTTCACTATTTAAAGAAAATTGAAATAAGGGAGTGGGTGCCGTTTATTATTGGTAAGTTTAAGAAAACCGGAAAAGAGATTTCGAAAGACCAGGTTCAGAAGGTTTGTGAGGCTATGGAATCGCATTCGTACTATACCCAGCACGCATTCCAAATTTTGTGGTATCTGTCTTCCACTAAAGTCCATGATGAGGATGTAGATAAAAGCTTGGAACGATTAGCCGAGCAAAATGAACTTCAGTTTCAAAAAATTATTGAAGGCTTAACCACGTATCAGCTAAATTTTGTGAAGGCACTCACTCAAGGCGTTGAAACTCTTCATTCTAAACAAACTATAAAAGAGTTTTCATTGGGGACAACAGCTACGATTCAACGATCGATCCAGGCTCTACTTCAAAAAGATGTGATCGATGCAATGGGGAAAGAGATTACTATAATAGACCCCGCATTTAAATGGTGGTTTATTAGAAACTTTTCAAGTTGACCAAACTCATCTCCTAAACAACTTATTTCCCATCACTTTCTTCATTACCTCATCCTTCAAACTTCTGCTAATAGGAATTATTGCTGATCCTATTTTCAATTCATTACTATCTAAAGCCGAAATCTTTTCAATGGCAACAATAAAGGATTTGTGAATTTTTAGAAATAGCTTCTCAGGTAGTTGCTTGTCTAGTCCGCTGAGAGTATGGTAAGTGATTAGCTTTCGTGAAGTAGTATGCACGATGCAATAGTTTTGCATGGCTTCCAAATAGAGTACTTCTTCATAATTCACTTTCTCGAATTGCTGATTCACCTTGATGAAGAAATATTCTGATTGTTGGTTTTCTTTCGTTTGTTCTTTGAGTTGATAATAATCATGTGCTTTCTGCACGGCCTTTAAAAATCGATCAAACGAAATAGGTTTTAATAGATAGTCAATCACATCCAGTGAATATCCTTCCACCGCATATTCTGAATAAGCGGTGGTGAAAATTACCAAGGGTGGATTTTCTAAGGTGCGAAGAAATTCAATGCCGGATACTTTTGGCATTTGAATATCTAAAAGAATAAGATCAACAGTGTGTGTTTTGAGGAAGTCGGCAGCCCCCCGCGCACTTTCGCAAGAATTTGCTAGTTGAAGAAATGAAATTTCGGACACGTATTCTTCCATACCCTTGCGGGCAATTGGTTCGTCATCTATAATCAAGCATCTGAGTTTCATAGAATCGGTAATTCAAGAGTTACTGAAAATGTCTCAGCTATTTTTTGAATGTCTAAGGTATACCGAGTACCATACAACAACTCAAGCCTTCGGGTTACATTCTTCAAGCCAATGCCTCCGTTTTCTGAGGCGTGAGCTGTAGGATCAATTGTGTTAACCACAGAGAAATTAAACGTGTCTTCTTCTTTCGATACATGAATAGTGATCCCGTTGCTTCTATCTGCATAGTTGGAAAGATGTTTAAAAGCATTTTCCACAAAGGGGATTAGCAAAAGTGGAGGAATTCTGAAATTATTCAGATTCTCTGAACAAATAAATTTGACAGTATAATTTGCGCTCATGCGAAGTCGCTGCAGGTTCACATAACTATCCAGGTATTTTACTTCTTTCTCAATTTCAATTTTGTCGGCATTGCATTCATACAGTTGATAACGCAACATATCCGAGAACTTGTTTAGGGTTTCACGTGCCGCATGGTTTTGTTTATCAATCTGAAAATAAATGGTGTTTATGGAGTTAAATAAAAAATGAGGATTGATTTGAGCTCGCAAGTACTCCAGCTCAGTGCTTAGTTTTTCTACTTCCAATTTTCGAATTAGCTCTTGCTGCAGGTACCACTCTTTGCTAAGGTGCAGAGCCGAAGCAAAAGCCAGGTAGAAGAGTACAATAGAAAAGTTATATAACGTATTAAAGAAAAATGATTTTTGTTCTGGATCATCCAAGACTGCTCCATACAAATATAAGTCATGACTATTTTTTAGTAGTACGTACGAAATAATGACTGCTATAAGAATAAAAAGCGAGCTAATGATCCTTTTCCCGGTTGCCAGTTTAGGGATAACAAAATGGATAACGGAGTAAATAGCACCTGCCAGCAATATGTTGCGTAAAACCACTTCTAACAAAAATTGGTCAACCCCTGCTTTTGAGATAAGAGTTACACGCGTGTAGGCGTGAAAGAAAACCGTGAGCACACAGAAGAGTAAATGATCTAGTTTATTTTTAAAGAATTGGTTCACAATTTAAAAGTACAGCATTTTTATTTTCATACTTCATGTGTTTTTCGCATTTCGTCAAGAAAAGCAAGCATTACATCAGGTTCAGTTGATCGCGCCAAATTCTCTGCCGTTCTTGACAAGAGAATAATCCAATTCGCCATGAACAAAATCAGCACAATATTTCTTTTAGTATTTTATGTGACAGCGGGCTGCACACAAACAACTGCCCAAAAGCAAAAGCAAGTTGGTGGAAACTGCGAAGCGTGTGATCTGATGTTTGAAGGAATGCCATCGTTATTTTCATGGCAAATTTCTTTAACAGACGCAAATGAGCCAGGCGAACCGATGATT
>JBBSBG010000198.1:0-6016 GCA_038251495.1 Cytophagales bacterium | reverse complement strand
GGATGATATATCGGTAGGATGATATATCGGTAGGATGTTATATCGGTAGAGAATAAATCCAAAAAATCAGAATCCCGTTAGGTATGATATTGAGAGTTCTAAAATAGATAATGATGCCGCGTGTTGAAAACCCTAAGCCAAAATTTTGGTTTCATGCAGCCCACATTCTTTACTGCTTCCTTCCCACCACCAGCGGCCAGCGCGCTCATCTTCGCCTAATGCAACTGCCCGGGTGCATGGAGCACAGCCAATGCTTGGAAATCCTTTCTTATGCAGGGAGTTAACGGGAATATTGTGTTTATCAATAAAGTCTTTAAGATCATCATCCGACCAATCAAACAAGGGATTGTATTTAATCACATTCATTTCCTCACTCCACGCTACTTTTTGCATCAGTTGTCGGTTGGCCGATTGCGATCCGCGTAAACCCGTAATCCACAATCCTGTATTAACCAAGGCCCGCTTAAGCGGATTTACTTTTCGAATACCGCAACAGCTCTTTCTGTTTTCCACAGAATGATAAAATCCATTGATGCCATTGGACTTTACGTATTGCTCCACCTCAAGATTATCAGGAAAATAAACGTCAATGGAAATTTGATATTTTGATTGGGTCAGTTCCAGTAATTCATAAGTCTCCAGGAAGAGTCGGCCAGTATCTAATGAAAATAACTGGATAGGAAATTTATTTGTTGCTATAAGATGTGTAAGCACTTGATCTTCTGCGCCCAGAGAAGTCGCAAACTTTACACCGTCAAGATTTTGCACTGCCCAGCGTAAACCCTCAACTGCATCTAACGCATTCAATGAAGCACTAACATGCTCGAGTCTACTCATGCTTCTACTTTATCTTTTATGGTAGCGCGATCTTTTATTTTCTCCCAGGCACGCTCATGAAAATAATAAAGAACAATTTTAGTGAATACTTCGATCGATGCAATGGAGAAGGCAAACTCCCACTTGCCGGTAACCCAAAATGATATAATCCAGGTATCGATAGTGCCAACAATGCGCCACGAAACAGCCTTGGTAATACTAACTATATGTCCTGATTCGCTAGGGCGATTAGTTCGTGCGGCAATTAAGGAGTCGAATAACATTGTGCAAATGTAATAATCTACTAAGTATATAGACTTACAATATTGATAGTTTATTGAAAAAGCCTCCAAATACCGCAACTAAACTGTAATTTTAACTGTTTTTGAAGCTATGAATTATACTCAGGAAGATATTTTAAAGGCTCTCGGCACCGTTGAAGACCCGGATCTAAAGAAAGATCTGGTAACCTTGAACATGATCAAAGATGTTTTGATCAGTGGTAAAAAGATCAGTTTTACCGTTGTTCTCACTACTCCTGCATGCCCGTTAAAAGAAAAAATACGAAAGGACTGTGAAAATGCAGTTTGGGCTGTTGTAGGTGATGACGTTGAACTCGAAATCAAGATGACCTCGTCAGTTACCAGTATGCGAAGCAACACCCCTATTCTTCCGGGAGTAAAAAATATTATAGCTGTTGCCTCAGGAAAAGGTGGCGTTGGTAAATCAACCATTACAAGTAACCTCGCGGTTGCTTTAGCTAAGGCTGGTGCCAAAGTTGGTATTATAGATGCTGATATTTTCGGACCCTCTATGCCAGTCATGTTCAATTGCGAGCGTGAACAGCCTGAAGTAAAAGTTATCGATGGCAAAAATTTTATTATTCCTTTAGAACAATATGGAGTAAAGCTACTTTCAATCGGGTTTCTTACACCAGCGGATAGCGCTGTTGTTTGGCGTGGTCCAATGGCTTCGGCTGCCTTGAAGCAATTTATTGGCGATGCAATTTGGGGCGATCTCGACTACCTATTAATAGATCTTCCGCCCGGCACGAGTGATATCCATCTTACCTTAGTGCAAACAGTTCCGGTAACGGGTGCTATTATTGTAACTACTCCGCAAAAGGTAGCGCTTGCGGACGCCACTAAAGGGTTAGCGATGTTTAGGCAGCCACAAATTAATGTTCCTGTACTTGGAGTAGTTGAGAATATGGCTTACTTCACACCCGAAGAGCTACCGAACAATAAATATTATCTGTTTGGAAAAGATGGTGGCCAAAAACTGGCCGACAAGTTTGATGTTCCTTTGTTGGGTCAGATTCCGTTAGTTCAAAGTATCCGCGAAAGCGGTGATAGCGGGCTGCCGGCTGTTTTAAAAGAAGGTGCAACAGCTTTAGCGTTTACGCAGTTGGCCGAAAATCTGGCACGTCAAGTTGCGATAAGAAATGCTAACTTTGATTCGACCAAGCGAGTAGAACTACAAGTATAAACCAATGGCATTTACTAAAGAAGAAATAATAACCCGTGTTGAATCTGCATTAGACAGCATAAGACCTTATTTAGAAGCCGATGGTGGCAATGTGCGAGTTTTGGATTTTGATGCAGACAATATTCTGAAGCTTGAGTTCGTTGGGGCTTGTGGTAGCTGCCCGATGAGCACAATGACGTTTAAGGCTGGTGTGGAAGAAGCGATCAAACGCGCGGTGCCAGAAATTAAGAACATTGAAGTTGTAAACTTGACAACCGCATAGGTTACAACTCACCTTTTTTTTCAATTAACCTATTGAACCAAATTACCTGAGCGCACCCGAAGTATAATGCTATGAGATTCCAGATTTTTTTTATTTCTGCCATTCTCAGCATTTCTGCATTTCAAGCCCCTGCACAAGATCGATGTGCAACGGTTCAATACGAAGCGATTCGCCATCAAAAAAATCCAACTCTAGAGAAGAGTGAACAATTTGAAAATTGGTTGCAAAATAAAATCGTACACCCAAAACTTCAACAGCAACGCACGCAAGGAACTGAATCTGCCACCTACACGATTCCTATAGTTGTTCACATTATTCACAACGGTGAACCTATTGGCACGGGCACCAATCTTTCGGATGCACAGATTCTTTCGCAAATAAATGTGATGAATAAAGATTTCACTCGCATGAATCTCGATGCCTCTAATACGCCCGCAGAGTTTCTTCCAGTAGCAGGGAATCTCGATATCGAATTTGTGTTAGCGAAGCAAGATCAGTTTGGGGCTGCAACAACTGGAATAACCCGCACGCTTGGAACAAAGTCTACCTGGATCATTAGTGATAATGCAACTTTCAAAGCCTTGAGTTATTGGCCAGCCGAAGATTACTTTAATATTTGGGTAATTAATATTCCTTCTTTCTTAGGGTATGCGCAATTACCCGTTTCAAGTCTTTCAGGTCTTGAAAACTCACCCGATGACCGTTTGACCGATGGAATAATTATTGATTACACCGCCTTCGGATCAAATTTTGAAGGACTCGGAACATTTAATCTCGATACAAAATATAACCACGGCCGCACTGCCACGCATGAGGCCGGCCATTTTTTTGGACTGAAGCATATTTGGGGAGATGATGGCAGCGCATGCAGCGGAACGGATTATGTAGATGACACTCCGAATCAGGGTGGAAATTATACAGGGCAATGCCCATCCGATACACGCACCACATGCAGTTCGAGCGATATGTATATGAACTACATGGATTACACGAACGATGCTTGCATGAACCTATTTAGCCAAGGCCAGAATGCAAGAATGATTGTGGTGTTAGAAAATAGTCCGCGAAGATTCAGTTTATTAAATTCTTCCGGAGCTACACCTCCTCCGCCTTTAGCACTTGACATTGCGTTAAGGAAAATCAATTCACCCGGTTCAACTTCATGCGGTGGATTAATTACACCCGCACTTGAAATTCAAAACCTGGGAACAACCACCGCTGCTTCAACCCGCATTCAATTAAAAACAAACGGTGTAATTACAGAAACAAAAGATTTTGCTTTGAATCTCCCATTCGAAGGGATAACGAATGTTTCATTTCAATCAGTTTCTCAACCCGCTGGTAATACCCAGTTTGAGTTTGAAGTTTTATTAGTAAACGCTGCTGCTGATCAACGCGCTTCCAATAATAAATTAACGGTTTCATCAATCGTACAACCTGCCGGTGCCTTACCTACCAGCGAAGTTTTCAATTCGTTCCCTTCAAATTGGAGTGTTTATAATCCTGATAGTGGAACAACCTGGGATTTGATTACCACACCAAGCAACGGAAAATCGATGTATGTTAATTGTTATGATTACCAAAACGAAGGGGCGATTGATCGATTAATCACACCCGTTTTTGATCTGACAAGCGCTCCGGTAGCTTTTTTAAAATTTGATCGCGCCCATGCATTTTATGGCTCAGGTAATATTGAACGACTTCGGGTTTTAGTTAGCACCGTGTGTGATTTCAATTCAAGCCCAGTTGTTGTTTACGATGTTGCAGGGGCGCTGTTAGGCACGGCTCCGCAATCTACCAGTCGGTTTACACCAACAGCATCGCAATGGCAGACTTCAACGATTCCGTTGAATGGATTCCTTGGCAATAAAATTCAAATAGCCTTTGAGGTTACAAATGGCTGGGGTAATAATGTATATCTAGATAATGTAGTTGTATCAACAGAGTCTTTAACTGATCTTACACTATCTTCCCTTGAAAGTCCGGGGCCAGTAACGTGCATAACAAACCCGGCTCCAATTATTCGGGTAAGAAATTTAGGTAGTGTTACCGTTACTTCGTTCAAAGTTCAAGCCACCATTAATAGTCAGGCACAGCCAATACAAACGCTATTCAATGTAGCCTTGGGAGCCAGTGAGGAAAAGACATTTACACTTTCTTCCTTACCCTTGATCTCAGGGAATAATACAATCTCATTTACAATCACGGAACCAAATGGTTTACCAGACGCCAATCCCGCAAATAATTCTATCACTATTAAAAGAATTGTGAACACAGTCGCTGATGGAATTCCATTACGCGAAGACTTTAATGGTTCATTTGGCAATTGGTCAGTTGTTAGTCAAAATAATGAAGATGTTTGGACTCTAATTGCTACGGACAAAAGTTTCTCAGCGGCCTACCTTGCTTTTGATAATCTAAATCTTGGTGAGGAATCCTGGTTAGTAAGTCCGGTGCTTGATTTTTCAAAAACCTCAAAAGCAAGTTTATTCTTTGACGTAAGTTATGCAGCCCAGTCGCGTGGGAATGAACAATTACAGATTTTATATTCGGAAGATTGTGGACAAACGTATAGCAATATTTTATACGATCAATCCGGGTCGGCATTGTCAACTGCCAACTCTGATTTAACCTGGATACCCAATAAAGATGCAGATTGGCGAAGAGAATTTATTAATCTCAATTCGTTGACAGGGAAAGAGCAACTGCGGTTTGCTTTTGTTGCCAAGGCCAATCATGGCAATAATTTATACATCGATAACATCGAATTCTTTATTAATGATAATCCTTTTCCCATTTCCATTAACAATGCTTATTCCGTTTATGGTGGTGGCAATGAATTAAAGCTCACGTTTAACCTAACAGAAAAACAAACTGTCTTTCTAAAAATATATGATATTCAGGGAAGAGTTTTAGTTGATACTACGCTACCTGATGTTTTAAATCAAACCTATTCTTTTGATCTAGGCATTCAGGGCTCAGGCATTTACATAGTGCGGGTTATTTTAAAAGATCAGATCTCTGCTACAAGAGTATTTCTAAGTGGTAAGTAGCAGCTATGGAATTTAGAAGTACGGATTCTAACGTGGTTTTGACTATTTTCGTGTTTAATTTCTCGTTGAGAAATACAGTATAATTCAGCTTATAGAATGACTAAAAAAAGAATTGCGATTTTATATGGCGGCCGGTCGGTAGAGCATGGTGTATCGATCAACTCCGCTCGCAATATTTTTCAATACATGGATCAATCCCAGTTCGAACCTGTTCCCATTGGCATATCCCTTAAAGGTGTTTGGTATAAAACTGATTCTATAACAAAAGAAGTTGAAGCCGGAGAAGAACTGTCCCTACAACTAAACCCGCAGGCGCCAGCGTTTACATCAAAGTCTGGAAAATCATTTACGGTTGATATGGTTTTTCCGGTTTTACATGGCACCGATGGCGAAGATG
>JBBSBG010000197.1:0-6029 GCA_038251495.1 Cytophagales bacterium | reverse complement strand
TACAAGTTCCTATGCTTATTTCTGTGTGGGATGATGACTACGGAATTTCTGTGCCGAAGGAATATCAAACCACAAAGGGAAGTATTTCAAAAATATTGGCCGGATTTCAGCGCACGAATGAAGAGAAGGGCTATGAAATTTTAACCGTAAAAGGTTGGGATTATCAAGCACTTATTCAAACATACCAGAAGGCCGAAAAGATTTGTCGTGAAGAACATGTGCCAGTATTGGTTCATGTTATCGAAATGACACAACCACAAGGTCATTCTACTTCAGGTTCGCACGAGCGTTACAAACCAAAAGATCGATTGGCTTGGGAGGTTGAGCATGATTGCAATCGCAAATTGCGGCAGTGGATTTTGGAAACAGGTATTTCTTCCCAAGAAGAATTGATTGATATCGAAAAAGAAGCAAAGCAAACAGCGAAGTCAGCTAAAGAGGCTGCCTGGAAAGCATTTAATGAAGATATTCAGAAAGAGCAAAAGTGGTTGGAACAAATTTTGGAAAGTGCCAAAGAAGAGTCTGTGGAAGTTGGTGAGTTCTTGCTTGAATTAAAGCACACAATAAATCCGTTGCGGCTTGATTCAATGAAGACCGCAAGAAAATCTGCAAGACTACTTCGCAATTCTACGGCTGAGGCTAAAAATGAATTGCAGCACTGGATTCAGGTTTCCCAAAAAGCAAACGAAGATAGGTTTAGCTCATTTTTACATAGCAATTCAGAATGGTCTGCATTAAATGTAAAAATCATTGAACCAGTTTATACAGAGAAGTCTCCGTTGATTGATGGACGAGAAATTTTGCAAGCTTGCTTTCGCGAGGCATTGAAAAGAGATCCGCTGGTGTTAGCTTTTGGTGAAGATGTTGGGCAGATTGGAGATGTAAATCAGGGATTCGCTGGACTACAGCAAAAGTTTGGTGAGTTGCGAGTAACCGATACCGGAATTCGAGAGTGCACTATTATTGGACAAGGAATAGGGGCTGCGTTGCGCGGGTTAAGACCGATTGCAGAGATTCAATATCTGGATTACTTGCTTTACGCAATTCAGATTTTGTCTGATGATTTGGCTTGTCTTCAATATAGAACTAAAGGTGGCCAAAAGGCACCATTAATAATTCGAACCCGGGGTCATAGGCTTGAAGGTGTGTGGCATGCTGGATCCCCCATGGGAATGATTTTAGGCGCGCTTCGTGGCATTCATGTTCTTGTGCCTAGAGATATGACTCAGGCTGCAGGATTCTATAATACGATACTACAGTCCGATGATCCGGCATTGATAATCGAGTGCCTGAATGGATATCGATTAAAAGAAAGATTACCTGAGAATGTGGGTGAGTTTACAATACCGTTGGGTGTTCCTGAAATTTTAAGGGCAGGAACGCACGTTACCATCGTTACGTACGGATCGATGTGTCGTATTGTGATGGAAGCAGCCACTGCGTTAGAAAGCGATGGCATCTCGTGTGAGATAATTGATGTGCAAACCCTTTTACCGTTTGACATTAATCAAACTATTGTTGAATCGATAAAGAAAACCAACCGGGTAATTTTTGCTGATGAGGATGTGCCTGGCGGAGCTACCGCATTTATGATGCAGCAAGTACTGGAAGTTCAAAAAGGTTATCAGTTTTTAGATTCAACTCCACGCACAATTTCAGCTAAAGAGCATAGGCCAGCCTATGGGTCGGATGGAGATTATTTTTCCAAACCTAACGTGGAAGATATTTACGATTCAGTGTATGAATTAATGAGTGAATCAGATCCATTACGATTTCCTAAAATTTATTAGAGAGTAAAATCAGGAGTCTCAACCACTTGACTTTTATTAAGTGCTCGATCTTTTATTTGTATTCTTAGTTTTAGAGATTTATTGCTAAATAATGCTTTAAAACCTGTAGAACCCATCCCGTATTTTATTATACCCTCCAACGGAGAACCAGATTTATCCTTAAATAAAATTGGGAATCGACCATCAAATGTTCCACCACACCCAGGGTAATCAAACTCCTTGGTCCAATCGAATTCTGTGTAAGTTCCATCAAAATTCTTGACAAAGAAATCGACCGTTATGTTGTAGTAGTTTGGATTTAGTTGAAAGTAAAGTGTGTCTTTAACTATGTTATTTTCACGGGTAACTTCCCAATTCACACAATTATAAGGCTTTATAAATTCGGGGAGCGTATCATAAGCCGGGTTAGTTCTCTTGTCGGCATAATTAAGGAACTTCCCATTAGCGAAGGTATAATATTTCTTATTGTTATAAGGGGCTGCAATCTCAGATGGATCCAATCCCAAATCGCCATCGCCATCTTGAAATCTTATTTTTAAAATTAACGAATCAAAAATGGCATCGAATGCGGTTCCATATTCTCTATACTCAACACTCTCAAATTCAATTTCAGGTTGCACTGGAAATTCAGGCGGGTTAAAGCAGGCACTAATCCCAAAGGAAATAAACAAAAACAGTCCTATGCCGCGTATCACTCTCATTTTTTATCTTTAACTCTTTGTAAAATAAACAACACTTGGATACATACAAAAGTTTTGAAGATTCTTTCTATTCAGTAAACGAAGATAACTTTCGGGATATTGCGCTTAGACTCTTTCGCTTTCAGGCTCAAAATAACCAGGTTTATGGGCAGTATTTGAAGTATTTGAACTGTAAACCAGAGGAGATTCTAACTCCAGAAAAAATTCCTTTTTTGCCCATTAGTTTTTTTAAAACCCAATCTGTGAAAACAGGAGTTTGGATGGCCGAAACAGAATTTACGAGTAGTGGAACAACTGGCATAACCACCAGTAAGCACCCAGTTAAAGACCTTAATTTCTATTTGAGATTATCTGAGCAGATTTTTGAAAAATTTTACGGAGCTGTAGAAAAGTATCATATTTTGGCGTTGCTTCCATCTTACCTTGAGCGCTCTGGTTCTTCGTTGATCGCCATGATTCAACATTTAATAAATAAGAGCAATTCAGAGCATTCAGGATTTTATTTAAATAATTATGGGGAGTTGGTTCAGAAAATAGAGTTCCTGAAGGGTGGTGGAAAAAAAATTATTCTTTGGGGTGTTTCATTTGCGTTGCTCGATCTGGCCGAAGCTTTTGAACTTGATTTAAGCGAATGTATAGTAATGGAGACCGGGGGAATGAAAGGACGCAGAAAGGAGTGGACCCGGCAGGATCTTTATGAGTATTTAACTCACAGATTCAATGTAAAGGCCATTCATTCGGAATATGGAATGACGGAGCTATTTTCTCAAGCCTATTCCTCGAATGACGGTTACTATAAAACTCCACCGTGGATGAAAGTCTTGATTCGGGATATTAATGACCCCTTTTTGATCGTTAAGGGGAAGGCGGGCGTAATAAATGTGATTGATTTGGCAAATTTTCATTCCTGCGCGTTTATTGAAACCCAAGATTTAGGCAGAATTGATCAAAAGGGTAGTTTTGAGGTACTTGGAAGAATTGATAATAGCGATTTGAGGGGTTGTAACTTATTAGTTGAGTAGTCGTTTTTGTCGTTAAATGGTAATTTCCCTACATAGAGTTTGCAGAAAGTTAAAAGATTGATATTTTTGTTCCTTCTAAAGCCACTAATTATGAAGAAAATTCTAGCTTTTGTTGCTCTTCTTGCGTTTCTGACTTCATGCAGTCAGTATACTTGTCCTACGTATAGCAAGAAAGAAGTTAAGAAAACTACGCCTGAAAGCCGTATTTAAATACCTAAAGGTATTTCTTAACCTCAGCGGATCCAATCGATCTCTCGCTCATTATTATTAAGCGCTCCACAACGTTTCTTAGTTCGCGGATATTTCCTGTCCAGTTGTGTTTTTGCATTAGGCTGAGCGCTTCTTTATCAATCTCTTTTTTCTTCGAGCCATATTCGTTGGCAATATCATTCAGGAATTTATCGACAAGCATTGGAATATCATCTGCTCTGTCATTTAGCGCAGGAACTTTGATAACAATTACCGACAACCGGTGATACAAATCTTCGCGAAATCGGCCTTCGGCTATTTCCTTTTTTAAATCCTTGTTGGTAGCCGCAATCACACGCACATTAACGGAAATGTCTTTTTCGCCACCAACCCGGATAATTTTACTTTCCTGTAAAGCCCGCAATACCTTCGCCTGTGCAGAGAGACTCATGTCACCAATCTCATCTAAAAACAAAGTGCCTCCTTCAGCTTGCTCAAACTTTCCAAGTCGTTGTTTGATAGCTGAGGTAAAAGAGCCTTTCTCATGACCAAACAATTCGCTTTCGATCAGTTCCGATGGGATGGCCGCGCAGTTTACTTCAACAAAATGGCCACTGCTACGAACGCTGTTCTCGTGTAACTGACGAGCTACTAATTCCTTTCCTGAACCATTTGGCCCAAGTATTAATACCCGGGCTTCTGTGGGCGCAACTTTCGTAATCATCTCCTTAACTTCTTGCAAGGCCTCTGAAGCACCAATGATTTCATATTTGGACGAAACCTTCTTCTTTAAAATCTTAGTCTCTTTGACAAGGCTATTTTTATCAAGCGCGTTGCGCAGCGTAATGAGCAGCCTGTTGAGGTCGGGTGGTTTTTGCAGGAAATCGTAAGCTCCTAATTTTGTTGCGTCAACCGCTATTTCGGTTGTGCCGTGAGCGGAGATCATAATGAACGTAGAAGTAATACCTTTCTCTTTGGCTTGTTGCAGTACTTCCATGCCATCAACTCTTGGCATTTTGATGTCGCAAAAAACCACATCGTAATGCTCGCTTTCTAATTTCGCAAGTCCCTCGGCACCATCTTTAGCTTCGTCCACTTCTAATTTTAATTCTTTCTGATCTTTAATAATGTCTTTGAGCACAGCACGGATGCTGGCTTCGTCTTCTATGATAAGTACTTTGGGCACGGTGCAAAAGTTGGTTTGAAATGATAAATAAAAAATAAAATGCAAGCCTGTAAGCCGGGTTCTGTTCCCTTAACAAGTTAAGGGTGCTTATCATTTATCTAGTCCTGACGTCACCGTCAGGATCAAGCAGCCTACCCAACCCCGATGGATTGCCGAAACAATCTTTTGAACGAGCAGTTCTTGATCGGAGCCTATTTGGCCTTTCAACTCGTAAGGTTTACCTCGCATCTGAAATCACTTTCAAGACCGGTGGGCTCTTACCCCGCCTTTTCACCTTTTCCCTAACCCGACAAGTCGGGTAGAGGTAGTTTGTTTTCTGTGGCACTTTCTGTTATCCCGCCAAGCAGAACACCTTCCCGTTAGGAAGTACGATGCTCTATGTTGCCCGGACTTTCCTCTCCGCCAAATAACCACCCCCCCGGGTGCTATAAAGCGCAGCGATAAGCCGGCTTGCATTCCAGCAAATTTACATACTTAACCGGGAAATTCGGAGCCTCTAGTGAATATCAGAGTCTGTGAGTTTTAATTCAAATTGATCCCCAAGATTTGCAACCTCCTGCACCATTTCCTTAATCACACTCTCGGTAGCCGCATCTAAGGCTGTGGAGGCTTCTACTTGCAAATAGTTTTCTTTTATTACAAACCGACAATAGTTAAAGTATGCGGATTGCTCAAGCAACATCTTGAAATCAATGGTTGAGTGCAGTGCACACACCTTTGAGGTAAACGAAATTAACCTTCTGTTGTACAATTCATTTTGACGAATGTTGCCGATAACGGTTTGATACCGATTTCCAGAAACAGGGAGAATTACAATTGATTGAGTTTGATCGTATTCAGTGAATTGGCCGCCAATTTCATCTGCATATTTTTTCATGAAAGCTATTAAATCCATAACGATAGAGGTTTTAGATTTAACAAGGTAATAATAGACCGGTATATTCAGGTCTCAATCAGAAATAAAAAAAGTGACCTTTCACTTTGCCATTCGATATTTCTAACGTGGGGGCGGGTAATTTTACCATATTGACTACATAAATTAATGTATTTACCAGTTTAGATCGAGATTTTATTCCTGTAAGGTCAAAGTCAATTCCTATAAAATATTGGCGGTAGGGCATTAGATTTTGGCTAATGTTAC
>JBBSBG010000196.1:0-6034 GCA_038251495.1 Cytophagales bacterium | reverse complement strand
GCATGTAATTACCAAGCACGGTGCGGAAGTAAGTAGCAAGACCTTCATTTTGATTTTGAAAACTATAATTCAATTCAATTGGCAAGGCTCGCATCGAATCGTACTGCTCGCGCGTTGAAATTTTATACTTGTGGTTATAAATTTTATATAAGATTTCGTTGCGTTTGCGCAGCGAGGTTTCCGGATTGCGATTGGGATCAAACAATGTAACAGCTTGAAGCATGCCCACCAACACAGCCGACTCCTGAATATTAAGACTGTCTGGTCCTTTATCGAAATATGTTTCAGAAGCTACTTTAATACCAAACGTGTTGCTGCTAAACGTTGCCGTATTCAAGTACATAGCAATGATTTCCTCTTTCGTAAAATTCTCTTCCAGTTGAATGGAGATTATCCATTCCTTGGTTTTTTGAATTACCCGCCTTGGATACTTACCCAACTTGGCGAGATAGCCATCCAGACTTTTATCCGGATTCATAGTATAAAGATTTTTTGCTAACTGTTGTGTGATGGTGCTACCACCACCTTGAGAACTTAATGTAATGATTCCGTAAAATACTCTTAAAAATGCAGTCGCATCCAACCCAGAGTGATCATAAAAACGATGATCTTCAGAGATGACTAATGTATTAACTAAATCTTCCGATAGTTCTTCAAAGTGAACCTGACTTCGGTTGTACCCGCGATAGTATCTTCCAAGTGAAGTTCCATCGGCACCAATAATTTCTGATGAAAGATCATTCTCTGGATTTTCCACTTCAACCAGACTTGGCATTTCACCATATAGTCCGAAGAGATTAATGCTTACTGTATAAATATAGAGGGGGAAGCCTACAAGAAAACAGAAGAACGCAATCCATACGTACTTAATGGTTTTGCGCAACCACGGGTGTTCAATCCTGAGAAGATTATTGACTTTGCTTTTGATAGTTTCGATCAAAGAAGGTGAGGTACTCATCCAATGCCTTAGTTCGGTAAAAAATTTGAAAGTTATCTTTCGTAATTACAAAGCTATAGAATTTATGGTCTGAAAACGGTTTGGCTACAGCAATCTGAGCGAGGAATTTGTCGAAATAACTTAATGCTGCTTCCAAATTTGGCAACTCCGTTATAATGGTAATTGTTTTTTCTTCGTTAAGAATGATATTGCTTGTGTTCAACTTCAGGTCTTTCCATTGATTGGCATTAAATTTTTCGAGCGCGGTCGACACCGGGTTTGTTATCCGATCATTTGTGGTGTAAACAACCACAAAGTTATGCACACCTTCTGTTGATTTAATAAACTGAATGCCTTTGGATCGCTCCATTTTTTCAAGCAGAGTTTTTGAAGCCGTTAGCAACTGCTCGGCATAAGGCTTTAATGCATGGTCAGGGTATTTTTTAATAAACTCACTTAGCTCAAATTGATATCGGGTTACATCTTCAGTTTTTCCGCCAATTAGAATTTTAAGTAACTCAAGCTGCGGGGTAAATCCTGTTTCGCCCTCAGCCAAAGCAAGGCGAATTCGATCCTGTGCTGGGCGCAAGTTGTTGGCTTGATAAAATGAGTAAGCTTCTTTGTAAATTAGCTTTTGCTTTTCTGCCGCCACGCTGGTTTCGCGCAAGTAGTCAGGGTTAATAAGTATGCGAGCAAAGTTTGATTGTGGGTGATTGGTCTTTAAGAGTTCGGCATACTTTTCCGCCTTAGCGGGATTTTTGTCTCGCTCTATCAGATATAGTTTGTAAAGTACTTCAGGCTCAAATTCCGATCCCGGAAAACGGCTCAATAATTTTGTATAAGATTGAGCCGCGTTATCTTTTTCATCTAATTGAAAATAGTAGAGATCACCGAGTTTAAAATATCCTTCTTCTATCTTGGCCAATGCTTCGGCACGTTGTTTATCAGTTCTAGGAATCTGGCTTATTAATTTGCCCACCTCATCAACGGCTTCAGTAGCTACTTTCTTTTCGCCTTCCGGTGTTGGCGCATTAGGTTGTTCGCTTGCATCGGCTACTGCCGGATTTAGGTCACTAACAATTGAGGTTTTGTTCGATCTTCGCCAATTGTCTTCAAGGGGAATGGTTCCCCAAATTCGTTGAAACTCAGATTGCCCTAACGATATTGCTGACGGATTTCCAAAATACCAATCGGCCGTACCCGAAGATTCAGTATTAAAGAAAGAGCTGTTTTGATTGCTACTCCCACCACTTGATGAACTTCTTCGCTTTTTCTTTTTAGCTGGCGCTTCCGCAATTTTTCGCTTAGCCATCACTGAGTCAAGCTTTGTTCGCACGGTGAGCGAATCAAAATTGGAAAGTGAAAGCAAACTATCATTCCAGGTTATAGCCTCCGTGTATTTGGCAAACTCACCTAATATCTCTTGTCGTTTTTTAATGAAGTCATAGTTTTCAAAATCTTTAGGCAAGGCGCCTATTGCACTGTCGTAATACAATTTTGCCTGACTATATTTTTTTAAGGAATCGAAACTTAATTGACCGATTCGCAGATAAGCACTTCCCTGAATGCGCTTGTTGGTGCCTGCGTGAGCCGCAAGCGAATAACTCTCTACGGCTTCTTTTAAGTTTCCCTGCTTGCGATCAAATTCCCCAAGCTCATAATATATTTTATCCCTGAACTCTTGATTTTTTGCATCGGTCAGCATTTTTTCAAATTGTGCACGCAACTGGCGCACATCTTTTTTGTTATCGAGCCGTGCCACCTGCGCCATATTCAGGCGTGCATAAAAATCAATTTCATAATCTGGATTAGTAGCTAAACATTTACGATAATAGTTATATGCCTCCGAACCAAAGCCAAGCTTTTGATATACTTGGCCAACCAAAAAATAAATTCTTCCCTTACGATCCTTTCTTCCCAATAAAGAATCTGCCTTAGTGAGGTTGCGCACCATGTAATCGTAGTTGTTGCGCACTTGGTAGTAGTATGCTTTTTCTAAGTATAAATTTTTCTGATTCAGTTTGCTCATTTTTTCCTTTTCCAGAAATCGAAATGTTTCTTCTGCGCGATCGAAATCATTTTGCTCGGTAAAAGTTCGCAGTAATTGCACAAGTGCTTCGTGCCGAATGTTTGGGTCAGCACTTTTTGTGTTTACATACTTAAATGTTTGTATTGCGTTTGTGTAATCACCTGCATATAACCGTGCCTTACCAACCAACACATAATTTTTATAAACCCACCTGCTATTAGGATGCCGCTGAATAGATAGCGAGGCCATCTTAATAATCTCTTCAGTATCTTTTGTGTAGGATTTGGCTAAGATAGTATCTAACCGAGGGAAGAGTTTTAAGATTTGGTTTGGATCATCATCCAGGCTTTTCAGGATTGTAACTTCTACTTCACGCGTTTTTTCAAGCGCATAATAATAGCCGTTGAAGTGAGCCGTTGCGTTATGAAATACGTTGCTTGTAATGTTATTCTGCTCCACCGAACATCCTGCGAGGATGAGCGTAAACAAGACAAAAACAATAAATCGGTTTAAATAAAGCCCTGACAAGGTAAATCCAGTTTTAATCTACAAACGTAAAAAACAGCGATTCAATATTATAATCAATCGGAATCTCTAATTTTGCTGAAATTAACGTTTTGAAACCAAAAAAGACCATATCCGAACGCCTCACCACCAAATATCAAGTGGTGATTCGAAGTGAAGAGAACCTGGCCGAGACATCCAATACCGGATTTACTTATGCAAAGGTGCTTGTTATTTCCGCTTCGCTGTTCATCCTGCTTTTTGCTTTTAGTTTATTCCTGTCGAAGACGCTTTTGGCAAAATGGTTTGACCCAAAGTATGCTCAAATGGAGGCCAACAAGAAATTGTATGAGCTTGCCGTAAAAGTTGATTCGTTAGCGGTGGAGGTTAATCAGAAGGATATGTTTATTCAGAACTTTCAGAGAGTATTAAGTGGCGATACATCCAGCGGGTTTACCGATCCGGCCGAAGTTTTGGGAGGTCAAAGTCAGCCAATAAAATCTATTGGCAATATGAATTTAGCGCCTTCGGATTCCTTATTCCGACAGGAATTTGAAAAAAGTGAATTCTCGCTAGTCACGCTGGCAAGCGGCAAGTATCGCGAGTTGCAAGAGATGTTTTTCTTCACCCCTTTAACCGGTTTTGTTTCTGATCACTATGATATTAAGAAGGGCCATTTTGGTGTGGATGTAGTGGCAAAGACTAATGAACCAGTAAAATGCGTAGCAGACGGAACGGTGGTGATGGCATCATGGACTCAAGACTCAGGCCACGTAATAGCCGTGCAGCACCGTGGCAACCTGGTGACCGTGTATAAGCATAATGCCGGATTATTAAAAAAAGTTGGTAATTTTGTCAATGCCGGTGATATTATCTCTATAGTTGGCAATAGTGGGGAGATGACCGATGGACCGCATTTGCATTTTGAAATGTGGTACAATGGCAACTCACTTAATCCGGAAGATTTTGTAACTTTTTAAACTACAAGCCATGTTAACATCAAAAGAACAGAAAAGAGCCGCAGACGAGATTAGCAACTCTAGTAACGTTATTGGTAAGGGTACTGTGTTGGAAGGAAACATTGAAACGTACGGCAACATTCGCATTGAAGGAAAAGTAACAGGCAGTGTTAAATCCAAATCAAAAATTGCTTTGGGTCACTCTTGCCATATTGAAGGCAACATCATTGCACAAAATGCAGACATTGAAGGCGAAGTAAAGGGCAAGTTGGAAATTTCTGAGTTGCTGGTTTTAAAAGCTACTGCAAAAATTCATGGCGACATTCTTACGGGCAAGCTGGTAGTTGAACCGGGTGCTATTTTTAACGGAACTTGCAAGATGGGTGCCGTTATAAAAGACATTAAGATTGGCGAAAGCATTGGTATGCATGCCCTGCGCCCAGAAGGAGCACAAGCCAATTAATAATCAATATCTAATTCAGAAGCCACAAATTCTGCCAAACAGTTTTGTGGCTTTTTCATTTATATCAAGTTGTGGAAGAAAAGAAAGATAAGCACTCCAATTCCTTTATAAAGTACAGCGGCCTGGGTATTCAGATGCTTGTAACCCTTGGAGTGGGTGCCTGGTTAGGGTTAAAGTTAGATCAATATCTTAACCTTAAGTATCCTGTTTTTTTGATCACATTTGTTTTTGTGCTTTTTGGCGGCCTTATGTATCAGCTTTATAAGACTCTAAACAAAGACTAGAATCCGTGCTCCGTTTTTTTATTGCCCTTTTTTTATTTACAGCACTATTGATTCTTGTTGGTTGGGGTGGGTCTAAACTTTTGAATTGGGAGCTACCCGGCTTCTGGCTCGAGATTATTCTTTTCAGTTTTTCGATCACCGCTATTATTACATACAAGCTGTTTAACATTCGGAAAAAGCAACCGCAGGCATTCGTTCAGTTCTATTTACTATCAATTACGTTAAAAATGATTGCAGGGCTGGCGTTTGTTTTCTTACTGATCTGGGAATACCCAACAGAAATAAGGGGCAACGTAGGGTTATTTTTATTTACCTATATACTTTTTACCCTGGCCGAGGTCTTTGCTTTAATGCGGAAGGGCAATAGCTAAAGAACCTCCTGAGAAAGCGAGTATTTTAGCCAAAATTCGGGCAAAACAATTTTTTTGAGAAGGGATAATTGATACTTTTGCAATCCAATTGAAAGCCTTTGTTCCGATAGTAATGAATAAGTCTCTTTTTGATCTAAAATCTACGTTTTTAGCTCTTTTTTTGATCGTTTTAACGAGCCTTTTTACGCCCGTTTTTGGATCTGACGAAGCAGTTCATGAGCAGGCCGAGCCGGTCAACATCAGCGATGTTATTTTACATCATGTTATGGATGACCACCAATGGCACATTGCCGATTGGTTAGTAATTCCGCTTCCAATAATTGTATATTCCGAAGAGAAAGGGTTGGATACTTTCATGTCCAGCAATTTTTATGAGCATCACAAAGAAGTTGAATACAACGGGTATAAATTAGAGCACAATCACATTACCCTAGCGGAATCAGGAAAAGCAGTATTTGACCTTTCTATCACCAAGAATGTATTGATG
>JBBSBG010000195.1:0-6072 GCA_038251495.1 Cytophagales bacterium | reverse complement strand
TATCCTTTCAACCCATCGTTAACTCCACATCCACATAATGCGTGATCGTAAATTCTTAATCAGTAATCAGAGTATATCGCATCGTCCTCTTCGAGAGATGATGCTTGACATAGAAGCGCAGCGCAATTGGGTAAATACGCGATGGATTAATTAAGGATTGTTTTCAGGTTTTCACTTATTGGAAATAGCGCGATTTAGCTTAGGGCATCTCTAAAAACTCAACTTACCCTTCTCTCCCGATAGTTATTGGGATGGAGAAGGGGCAGGTGTTGAGATAAAGAAAGCAAGGGTTTATAGAGATGCTATCAAGTAAAGGCATATAATGGCGAGCTTTATAGGCCAAATGGTGAACAAGGCAGCGACCTTAATTGGAAGACTTTGGACGTGACTAGAAATGTGCGGCCTGCCCAATGTGTAGTGCTGAAATGAAAGTATTGCCAACTGCTTCCAAGTAAAATCCATTTCAAAAGATAGATTAGAGAAGCGGCCAAATTCACTGTATTCTAAAGAAATAGAGGATGTTAAGTTAAACCCAATAAAGGTATTGGATTGGATTTAATTTGATAGTTTGATGATCAAAGGATTTTATTTGGCACACAAGACTTAAGTCGTTACCTAAAATGATCAATTTTCGAAATTTTACTCAACCTCTTGATTTTTAGAATAGCTGCCTTAGTTTTGGAGAAAGTCTATAAGTTCCAATTTATTCAATATGATCAAACCCGTAAACGCGTTACTGACCCAAATAAAAAAGACAGATTCCACTGGCTACTATTTAAAAGGGCGAACTATCTATGAAGGGGCAAGGTGCCAGGTATTAAGCCAGTCGAGCCATGCTTTTGACCTGCTAGTTGCCATTGATGAAGACGAAGATGCTGAAATAAGTATTGAAGCGTCTGGCCAGGAATTGAAATACTTCCTGAACGGGAAAAAAGCTTCGTGGGACGCGTATGGCGCAGCGGCTCTTATGCAAGTGAAGGAAGAATTGGAGCGTTTAGTTTCCAAGCCAGCATTGGAAGGCAAAGCATATACCCGCGAAGGCATGCAAAAAAGGGTACTTGGCGAACGTAAGGAAAAAGCAGATAAGGCCAACTATAAAATAAAGTTTGCTGACAATATTTATGGAGAACATACTTTAACCAACGAGAAAGGAATAAAATATAAGGTCACGCTTCGCGATTTTAAAAATGAAACAGGCTATATCAATAACCCCGATCTGCAAACCAATAAGCTTGGAACCACAAAGCATATCATGTATGCATTCGCCAAGCTAAAAGCGAACCGAAAACTTTATAAGCGATTAAGTAAAACTTATCCGTTTGTAGAAATTTATCTTGATCCTAAAAATGAATATCGCATAACCTGGATTTATCCGCATAAATTAATTCCAGAAATTACAGCACTGATTAAAAAGTATTTTGGTGACCATAATCACATACCCGATGAAGCTGTAAAAGATTTCCTGTTATTTATTGGTGATGCTAAAGAACACTCTCGCATTTTGATACGGCCCGAGGTAGAGGAAAAAGTAAAGCGGGCGTGGGATTTTGAAATGCTCCAAACGTTGAAGCGTGAGGTTAAGCTGGATTTTTCGACACTTAAAGTGGAGTTGTTCTCTTTTCAAAAAGAAGGTGTTGAATTTGCCACCTTTCGTGACGGAGCCGTGATTGCCGATGAGATGGGTTTAGGAAAAACCGTTCAGGCAGTCGCCACTGCGATAATGAAAAAAAAGATCTTTGATTTCAAGCGGGTACTGATTATATGTCCGGCCTCGATCAAAGAACAATGGAAACAAGAAATCAGTAAATTTTCGCACGAGCAAGCCGAAGTGGTAAATGGATTACCTGAACAACGAATAAAAATTTACCGCGAAAGTAAAGCCTATTTTCTGATTGTAAATTATGAAACAATTTTGCGCGACTGGCGGGAAATCAATCGGATGGAAACAGATTTAATCATTTTGGATGAAGCCCAAAAAATTAAAAATTTCTCTACTATCACGGCTCAAAGTATAAAGCTGCTCACCAGAAAACATGCATTGGTTATAACCGGTACGCCAATCGAAAACAGGCTTATTGATTTATACTCTATTATACAATTTGCCGATCCGTTGTACCTCACACCGCTATGGGAATTTTCTTATCAGCATTGTTATTTCGACAGCACTAATAAAACCAAGATCACGGGATATTTTAATCTTCAGCAACTTAAAGAACGGTTAAAGCCCATCGTAATCCGAAGGGAAAAACGGATTGTATTGAAGGAACTTCCTAAAATAACAGAACTCACTGTGCCTGTGGAGTTGCATGAGCAACAGCAGATGTACCACGCAAACTACGCCAAAGGCATTGCCTATATTCTTAGAAAAAAATTCATTTCACCTTACGACCAGCAAAGACTGATGTTGCTGATGGCTAACATGCGCATGGTGTGCGACTCCACATATTTAGTAGACAAAGAGTCTAACATTTCCCCTAAACTGAATGAACTTAAGGGAATTCTGCTCGACAAACTTGATCTGCGTAACAGTGTTGGTAAGGTGATTATTTTTTCGGAATGGGTAACGATGCTTAACCTGATAGGCCAGATGCTTACCGAATGCGGTATTGGTTTCGCTCAACTTAGCGGCAAAGTAGCTGTGAAGAATAGAGACAAGCTTGTAAAGAAATTTGAAACAGACCCACGTTGCAAAATATTTTTATCCACGGAAGCTGGCGGCTCGGGCCTTAACTTGCAGGTTGCGGACACGGTTATCAATTTTGAGTTGCCATGGAACCCCGCGAAAAAAAATCAGCGTATTGGGCGCATCGATAGATTGGGTCAGCGCAGTAAAAACCTTACAGTAATTAATTTTATAACGCGCAAATCCATTGAAACCAGCATAGCCTCTGGGCTTAACCTTAAACAAAATCTTTTCGATGGCGTGCTCAATGGTAGTAACACGCTCGATGTTGTGGATTTCTCTGCATCAGGGAAAGCGCAGTTCTTGCAGCAACTCGAAGGCATTATGGAAGGGTTCACGAAACTTGAACCCGAGTTACAAGAAATGGAAACAACGAAAGAAGAATTTGTTTCTGAAGATCAGCTAGGCGATGTTCTAAAAGAGGAAGTAGCGTTAGAAATAACAGAAGTACCAAACAATGACATTGTTTCAAAAACCGAGACCATGGAAAATGTAATGAACCAAGGTATGCAATTCCTAGCCAGCTTATTTAAAATGTCGACCGGCAAAGACTTGCGCCTTCAGGATCAAACAATAGAAATCGATAAAAAGACGGGTGAAGTAATAATGCGTTTTAAAATTCCGAAGATGTAGTTGTGAAAAAAAATTCAACTATGTATTTTTACAGCGGTGAGAGATGACCATCAACTCCATATACCGGCTAAGAGACTTTGTCCGGGGCATCAGGAGCAAGATGTAACGACTATAAATCCTGTTATCAGGAGTGCCTGTCTCAATTATGACACTCTCACCTATTTTTATATTTCAAACTTGAATCAGTCTACCGCACCACATGGAACCTGAAGACCAACTTAATCCTGAGGAGCAACTTAAAGCTGAAAATGCATTGCTTAAACTCAAACTCGAACTGGAACACGGTATGAAGCAATCTGACACTTCATCGCTAAGCGCAGAAGTTGAAAACAGTTGGCTTACTAACATCTATAATTTTGAGCAACAATTTAAAACAGCCAAACGGGTAAAGGTGTATGACGCAATTGGCCGACCAGTCTTTAGGAGGTTGGAAGAACTATCCTCAGCAGAAGTATCCGAAGCGTTGAAACAAATTCTTTCTGTGATGGAGGAAAAAGGAGTTGAGCTGGATCGCCTTTGCCCGTATGACGATGCCTTGATTTACAAGTTCATTACCGAAGAACTTTTCGATCATGAAATTGATGATATGGCCGGTGCGGGAATGATAACACATTTTTCATACGAGGAATTTCATCCAAACCATGACTATGACTTACGAAGATGTGCCGAAGAGTTTTTAGAAAATTTGTTATCACGAAAGTGGAACCTGGAATTTGATGGTGCCTCACTTAGTGAAAAGGTTTCGTATAGAGGGAAGGAGTACGACAATGAAGAAATCGGAATTATCATTCTCAGCTTTCAGGAAGAGCGCACTTTTCAACTTGAAGATTTTGAAATAAAACAAGTAAGTTTTGACCTTGAAAAAGGGGAGGGGCAGACACAGGCTCACTTGGTATACCGCGCTTACTCCAAAGGCGCAAACCAACTCCATCAGGGTGATGCTGTGTTAAACTTTAAATATGATTATGGATACTGGTACATCCAAGGTTTTCAGTTGCCAGGGTTTGGCAATTGATCTCTCAATAACTCAATCATTCAGATTGAAGTCTTGAACCTGAAGTATTTATTAGAGATGCCCGGTATTCAAAGGGAAAAGAATATCATTTACATGAAAAGAGATTCAGCACGATCTATTTCTGTACAAGCGCTTAATATATTTTCTCCTACAAAACCCGTTGACGGGAATTTTTTTATCTTCATCCATGGCGGTAGCTGGCGATCAGGTGATAAAAAACTTTACAATTTTTTTGGAAGTCGAATGGCTAAAAAAAACTCATCTCTATTTATTAATTCATGATTTAAATATCGTCCATTGAAATTATTCTACTTACAGAAAAGTTTAGTGAAACACGTTTCACTAAACTCCAAAAAACAGCAGACAACTAATTGATTTTCAATCTTTGACCACATTTAGCACCAACCATTTTGCAGTAATATGTCTTATTTTGAAGGTGTGGCTGAACAAGGTGCGTTGCTTTTTGATTTGCCCTATTAAATGAATATCGCCTACTGCGCGATGGCTTTCTTCAATGTATAATAGACAGGATAGGCATCACCATCAACAGACATAACACCTTGTCGCCCCACAGTTTGGTAGAGCGTTATCGAATACACGCCCGCTGACACTAATTGAGTAATGCTCTGATCAGTCCAATCGGCAGCAAACGTTGTGAGTTGTCTAGGATCAGATTTATCATCATTTGAAAGAACTCTTTTCTCGATTGAATTTGCATACGGATTGAATCGCTTCCTTAATGTGACGGGCGAAATTTGCATAGGCAGTGGCTTGTATATGGCTTGCGCACTTTTCACCACATCCGCCTGAGCTTCGATAGTTTCCATTAATGAAAGATCGTCATAGGCATGCTCTTGCGGTTGGATGGCAAACGTAATAAAGTCGAGTCCAGTCGGGTCGAACCGGTTTCGATTCAGTTCGGCAAAGTTGCAGTCTGTTCCGGCACCGAATAGTACTGTCGGGAATTGTTTTTTTAAGTCAGGCAAACAATTAATCAACGCTTGATCGGTTGTGGGTCTATGCTTGCTATAGAGTAGCATGCATTTAATGCGAATTTGATTTTGCAAAACGAGTGACGTGAATGCCTGCAGTTCGCCAGTGAATTGTTCGCTTAGATGCAAGACAATCTCTGCGGAAAGGTTTAAGAGTCTTGCATTTTGAAAATCGATTGTAAGTTTTGAAACCCATTGTTCGGTTAGGGGATAAACTTCGATGCGGTAATGACTCAGCTTCAGTTCTCGAAGCAAGGCAATGGCTTTCGGAGTAAGTTCATCTGTCTCGGTTGAGGCTCCGATGCCGATGGCAGGTAGTTGGTTTGTTTGATTGACTTGTCGTAATTGATCTGTTTTCTTTTCTGTACTTGACAGAACATTTTTTCGTGATTTGAAAATGATTTTCTGAGTTACTGTATCGTCTTTTTTTAGACTGACTGGAAAGGGTAAGTCAAGTGGAGTACAAAATGTTTTGAAAGATGCATCGGTCCAGTTGCGCTGGTCTTCGGTTTCAAATACATCGCCCACAAACTGCAGTTCAAACCAATTGTTATCAACAGCCCAGGAAAATTCACTAATATTTCTAAATGGATTTTCAGAAGCCACAAATTCCGGAAAGAATGAACTGGAGGTACTTCCATCAGCATGAATTATTTCGCAACGCTGACCAACGGTTTCCTTAATAGGATGGAGCACACAAAACCCGGCTCTGTTTTTAAGTAGATTAGTTAATGCCTTTCCCTCGATGC
>JBBSBG010000194.1:0-6103 GCA_038251495.1 Cytophagales bacterium | reverse complement strand
TTTACTCTTGCAGAAATCTTAAAACAATACTGCCATACAATTGCCCCGCAGATTCCGTTAACTTAATGGAGTTTACCGATTAGTACATTCGCCTTTTATTTACGAAATTTCAAGGTTTTTGGCCCAAATGAAGCAGGTTTTAACATTCATTATCGCGTTTCTGCTAACATGCACCGGAGCATTGGCTCAGGCGGGTGATGCCTATACCCATACTTTTCAGGATAGCATCCGATTAGTTTTGGAGAACACCAGATCCACCGATGCCATGGCAGTAGCTGCCGCCTTTCAAACTGCGTGGTCATCGCTTGGCCCCGATCAGCAATTTAAAGTTCGCGGTCAGGCAAAGCAGATGAAGAAAAAGCGGTACAAACTAATTCCGCATTTAGTCAATTACTACGGAGCCATCGCTTCGGCTATTTCGGTAGAAAATACAGATGCAAATCGCCTCAGTAATTACTTAACGGTTGCTGGGAAAGTCATAGAGAAAGACAACATCACCCAAGCAAATAGTTTCTTTCAGCAAAGCCGCGATTTTTTTGAACATCATGCATTAAGCTATGAAAAGTTTTTCCAACTTAATGTAACCAATGATGACTATCAGTTCGATTACCTCGAACCAGTTTATGTTTCTGATACGGTGCAGAGTTATGTAGATCAGCCTGTGGACACTTCGTGGTACAACGCACCGCAATGGCAACAACCAATTGTGCAGCCTGAGTTGTTCGGTCCGGTAATTACCTTTTCTAAACTTTCGTTGGATTTTATTACGCCCTACGATACGGTTGCGCTCACCAACACTAAAGGAGTCTTTTCTTTACGTGATAGACTTTTTGAAGGCGATGGCGGTCGGTTCGATTGGACAGCCGCTGGATTATCTTCCGACTCAGTTTACTACGATCTTAATAAATATAACTTCAAAACCACACAGCCCTATTTAAAAGCTGAGCAAGGAAGGTTAAGATACATTGGCAAATTAGCAACGAATGTGCCCGGCATTTTCGAATTCAGAAGCATCAATCACAAAACAAAAAAAACGGCCTCCTATCCAAGATTTAAATCCTATGAATCGAATATCGCTTTATTAGGCTTAGGATCAGATAAATTAAAATACCGAGGCGGATTCGGAATGCAAGGACACTCCATTAATAGCAACTCGATGGATGGCAGTCTTGCCACGATCGAAATTTATGGAGACACGGATAAAAAATTTAAAGCAACATCTTCGTCTTTCGGTTTTCAAGATTCTGTAATTGTTTCTACTCAGGCACATATCACGATTTATCAGGGAAACGATTCCATTGTACACCCGGCTATGCAGCTTCGCTACGATTACAACAATCAAAAGCTTGTGCTTGATAAAGGAAAAAGCCAATTGCGTAAGGCTCCGTTCTCCTCCTCGTATTTTGATATTGAGTTTACCGCAGACCGAATTGACTGGGATTTAAAATCTGATAGTTTAGCCATGTTTGTTCGTGGCAGTGGCAGTGTGGCGCCCATGGTAATTGAATCTAATGATTTTTACGATCCTGAAGGATATCGTCAATTGGCAGGGCAAGGATTTAACTTTCATCCGCTAGCATTGGTGGTAAATCATGCAAATGAAATTGGAAGTAATGATTTCTATGTATATGATTTAGTAGTTGAGGGCAAACGAAGTTTACAAACTGCACGCATGGCGGCTGATTTTCTTTCCCAAAAAGGAATGATCAATTATGATGCGCAAAATGGAAAAATCCATGTTAAAGATAAGGCTGTGAATTTTTTACAAGCTGTAAAAGGATTTGCTGATTATGATAACTTAAAAATTCATTCTCTATCCGACACAATAGCCAATGCCATTCTCAGCTTTTCAACAGGACGCATGAATGTGTATGGCGTGGAAGAGTTTAATGTGAGTGACTCACTCAACGTAATTATCAAACCGGATAGCAGTCGCATAACGTTCCTGCAAAACCGCGACATAAAATTTAACGGAACCATCACAGCTGGTAATTTCGAAATCTCAGGTCGCGACTTTACACTAAAGTATGATAGCTTTTTCATAAACATGAATCACATCGACTCCATTCGTTTTTATGTGACTGAAAAAAATGGAACGCGTAGAAGAGTAAACAATTCGATGGTAGGTGCCGACTCTACTGCAGCTGCAGCCGGTGGCATGCAAGCCTCCTCCAATAAAACTTCGGGCACACTCTTTATCAATCGACCAGATAACAAATCGGGTAAAATAAAATATCCAAACTACCCGCGTTTAGATGCAACCGCTGGGGGAGTAATCTATTTCGATCGAAGCGAAGTATTAAATGGAGCCTACGATCGATCCGTGTTTTTTGTGGTGCCGCCTTTCAAACTAGATAGTTTGAATGATGCCGATCCGGGATCGATAAACTTCGAAGGCACTTTCGTCTCGAGTGGGATGTTCCCAAGCTTCAAAGAAAAATTACACACGCAACCCGATAAGTCTTTAGGATTCACCCATACCGTTCCCGAATCGGGCTATCAATTGTATCAAGGTGAAGGAAAATTATTTGGTTCCATGTCGCTCGACAATGCAGGACTTCGATCGGCAGGAAAGATTGATTATTTAGCAGCTACTGTTGAATCGAGAGATTTTATTTTCTATCCCGACTCGGTGATTGGCCGTGGAAGTGTGGGTGAAATAAAAGAGAAAAAAATTGGTGCAGTCTTCTTCCCTCAAGTAAAGTTGGGCGACTACCAATTGAAGTGGCTACCAAAGCAGGATAAGATGCGTATAAAAAACCTGAAAGAGCCTTTCAGCTTATATGATAACACGGCCACGTTAGATGGAAACTTAATCGTTTCAAAAGCAGGTGTCGGTGGCGATGGAAGATTAAGCACCCGTGGCTCCGAAGTGCGATCGAAGGAAATGAGTTTCTCCGCTAAAGAATTAGGCGCACGGCATGCACGCTTTGAAGTAAAAACCGGAAATCCTGAAAAGCCCGCATTAGCCGGGCGAAATGTAAAGCTTCAATTCAATTTGGATAAAAACTTTGCTACCGTTAGCCCAGAAGTAGCCGGAGAAGCTGCCATTGATTTTCCGTATGCACAGTTTAAAACTTCCATCCCTGAAGCGCGCTGGGATTTGACTACCCAAAAAATTACGATGAACAAAGGCGCTGATGTACCTCTGGAAGATTCCTATTTTTACACCACCCGTAAAGATCTTGATTCGTTGAGTTTCAATGCCGAACAAGCTGAGTATGACATCAAGACACAACAGCTTAAAGTAAGTGGTATTCCTTACATCATCGTTGCCGATGCAAAAATTACTCCTGAAAATAATCAGGTGTTGATTCTGGAGAATGCTAAGATTGGTCAATTAAAAAACACAATTATAGTATTAGACACCTTAAATGGATATCACCGCCTTACGGAAGGCGTGGTGGATATTATTTCGCGAAAGGAGTTTGCGGGTTACGCAACTTACCAATATGTGAATGCAGTAAACGACACGTTTGCCATTAAGATGACCGATTTTAGATTAGAACCCATCACCGAACAGACAAAAAATAAAAAGCAAAAAGGCAACGCCACCATGCAAACTGTTGCCAACGGTGCCGTAGTTGAATCTAATAATATTCTTGTATCGCCACGCATATTTTATAAAGGCGACATGACTATGTACGCTACAAAGCCGGCCTTGCAATTGCGCGGCTTTGTAAAAATGGATTTGAAAAAAATTAAAAATTATAATACCTGGCTTCAATACACACAAAGTGGTGATGAAAAAGATATCTATCTTAATTTTGATAACTCTATAACAGAAGAAGGTCGCAAGGCCGATGCCGGACTTCACTTTGCTGAGGATAATGATTTATACATCACATTTGTTTTCGACAAGAAAGATCCCAGCGATGAAGATTTCTTTACGCCAAGCGGGTCACTCTACTTCGATAAAGAAACTGGTGAATTTAAAATTGAAGATCGCCAGAAGGCAGCCGGAGAAAAACTGACCGGAAAAGTATTTGCTTACAACGAAGACAAGCAAGAAGTGCGCTTTGAAGGGCCGGTAAAATTTTTTACAGGTAGCAAAGATTTTAATCTTACTGCATCAGCACTGGGCTCGGGTAATCTGGAGACCAACGATATTAAAATGAATTCATTTGTAATGGTGGATATGAATGTGCCCAACACGGTTTATCAATTAATGGCCACTAACATTTTAGAAGTAATCCAAAATGAAGGCGTAAAAGAAGAAGGACTTGGTGATCCAACAGACTTACTTTACAAAATTGCTGATTTGGTTGGTGAGAAAGCGGTGAAGGATTATGAACAACGATCGCTGCAGAGTTATGTTTCTTTATCCACCGTGCCTGGTTTAGTGAAGCCGATTGTTCTTTCAAATACAAATTTGAAATGGTCGGAAGAAAATAAATCATTTTATAGTCAAGGAACTATTGGCGTTAGCCATATGGGGCGCTACGATATTAACGGAGCCTTTGAAGGTTTTATGGAAATAAAAAAGAATGAAGACGGAGCTCCTGTGTTTCATCTCTTTATAAAAGTCTCGCCTGATTCGTGGTTTTATTTTGGCATGGAAGACAATCGTCTGATGATTCATTCATCATTGGAAACTCTGAATGATTTTGTCATCAAGAAAAACAATGCAAGCAAAGCCAAAGTTGGTGAATTAGTTTTTATTCCAGGTTCAACGGAAGAAATATTGGCCTTCATTAATCGCTTTCGTCAAATCTACAATGGCCTGGAAGCTCCTTATGATCTTTCAAGTGGTGGCTCCGCTGCTAAAAAGAAAGAGAAGAAGAAAGATGAAGAGGATGATGGATTTTAAACTCATTTCTTGATTGCAATTGCCAGAAGGCAGTAGTTTTTCTTTTGTCTGCCAGGTGAAGCGGATTTTGGTGCAGAGTAACAATTAACTGATAGATTGAAGTAACTGTTTCCTTTTCCGATCTACATTTTTTCCATGTAGGATCATGATTGGTGTGTATAGAAAATAGGCGCAACCTGAAATGTGCCCCGCCAGCCAGCTGTTAATAAAAATCAATGCAAGAAGAACGGAAATTGCGGGAACGATTGCCATTAGTGAGGTAGTTCGAATACTTGTTTTGGTATCAAAGACTTCGATCTCATTTAAATCAAGTTTCTCCGCTTTTTCAAGGGCATATCGATACATTAACATCAACACTAAGAAAACACACACCGCGCCAATGCCATAAATAATCATAAGTTGCCCAACGTCTTGGCTGCTAATCATACTAGTTATTTCTTCAAAAATGTTTTGTTCATTTATGAGATACGAAATAGGTATGAGAATAACATGTACAAGCCAATAGCAAATCCTGGTGCAAGCGCAATGGCTAATAAAACAAGTACGTCCATATCACGCAATTAAATAACTGAAAGCGATCTTAGAAAATAAATGCCTAAAACAAACAACACAATCCCACGCAGTAATGGGTTCTTCAGTACCACCCAGTTATCCTTATTGGAAAATACTAAAGCCGCAGATGCAACCAGGGCAATTCCCAATGTTAGTGTACCTGATAAGAGTAGTTGACTTGCGCCAGGTAGGTTAAGAAAGGCAAATACAATTCCAATGAGGGTTATCGCGCTGGCAATGTAAATGACTTTATAAAGGATTAATGAATACAAACTCGGTTTACACGTTGGCGGAAGTTGTACGCTTGTGAAAGCTAAAAGAAAATAACAGGCAGCCAGAGTTGAAAATCCGATCAGAAAAAATTCAACGGCCCCGGCATAATGAAAAATCTTAAAAAGAATTCCAACAACTCCAACAACCAAAGCGAGGATCTGAACTCTGGGTAGAATTTTGGTTCTAAGCAACGTGCCAAATTGTGAAGGGGAATTTTCGCTTTCCATAGACTTAGTTTTTAATGAAGCTAATTCAAAAAAAACTCTTGGCATAAAAAAAGCTCTGCTAAAAACTTAACAGGGCTCTATAAACAATTAAACGTTAGAATTAATCCTCCATCGAATCTTCAATATCATCAAGCTTGTCTGGTGTAAAACGGCCAGAGGTGGCATAAACGATTTTACCTTCCTTATCTAATACAAAAAAATAAGGGACGTCCTTTTTTTCAAAATCCAACGCCTCTTTATA
>JBBSBG010000193.1:0-6121 GCA_038251495.1 Cytophagales bacterium | reverse complement strand
TCAAAGGGTTTAACGAATTGCGAATAAGAAATCGTGTCGCCCATATCGAACCAAATTGAATTCCTATAATAGGCCAGATATCGTTTCTCTAATTGATTGCCATTTTTTAAAACCACAAGTTTTGGAAAATCCTTTGTTTCAATGGTGGTAATCAGGGCAGCATAATATACACTATCCGTAAAGCCAATGCTTGTATGTTTAGACGCATTATCTGATGTATTGGTGAGGGCATCATATTTCCGAAACCTGATCATTTCAATCAACACCTCATCTTTTGTCAACGACTTCTGAATATCAGACCATTCAATATTTTGCTGTTGTCCTGCACTGTGAATTGATTGTCTAATGATTTTTTCGAGGCTGTCAATTTCAGTTTCTAACGATGGAAGAGAAACCTGCATTTCATTCAATTGACTCAGGGGTATTTGATAATACTGACTCAACAACGTTCGCTGTTCAGCAAGTGTATTTGATAAGTTCTTCAGGTAGGCATTATCACTCTTGTCAAGAATTGAATTAAGCTTTTTAGATGTAAAGAAAGTAAGCGATTTTAGCAAAAGCTGGTTGTCAAACATATTCACCAACAATGCTGGGTGGCTGTAAGCCGATTCAATGGAGATCGTATTGAACCGTTCAAAATTTTGTTTTTGTTGTTTATAAAACTGCACTTGTTCCGTAGGGGTTAAGCTTGGAAAAATATAGTTAACTTCTTTGATCGACAGTTTTAAGGATCGTTTAAAAAGAGGAAACGCATCATCATAACGTTTTACTAGCCAATACGATACGGCAAGATTGCCCACCACATCCAACAACACGGGTGACATTTCCCCATATAAGGCTTCTTTAATTTTTAGTACTTTCTCAAAATAGTTTGTCGCCTTTCCATGTTCTCCTTCCATAGTGTAGGTAACGGCCATATTATTCATCACAGAGGCAGCCAAATCATTTGATAATTGATTTTTTTCTTCCAGTATTTTATATACCTCGTCAAGGTGTGTAAAAGCCAAGGTATATTGCCCATTTTGGCGATAGGCAGTTGCCAGATTATTTAAGGCAGTTAGATAGGTATTGTTTCTTTCCGTGGAAACACTCTTGAATGTTTTAATGAATCTTTCATATTCACCGATGGCTTCTGTTATTGAACCTTGTTTGAGATATATACCCGCAATATTGTTTTGCATAATTACGCAGTTCAGTGAATTGTATCCGAACGTAAGTACACATCGACTTAGCGATTCTCTATAATACACTAATGCTTTGTCATAGACACCGAGCTTTTCATACAGGTAGCCGAGACCGCTGGTTAATTCTGTGAGCAATGATCCGTCTGTGTCAGATGAGCTTTTTAAGGATCTATATAATTGCAATAAATCATTTTCGGCTTTTACAAACATTCGCGTTTCGATATTGATCAAACTATTCTCAATTATTATTGAATGTGACAGAAAAGTTTGGTCGGGTTGTCCTGCTAAATCAAACTCAAGTGTTGATAATGCTTTCGAGGCGTCAGCAAAAGATCTTCCCTTTCTAAGAATCCTTATCTCCTCTAACCGGAGTTCATACCTATCTTGAGGAATCGAATTTGGAAATTCAGCCGTCAGTGCATTTTTTAAAACAATTATGGCGGAATCATATTGCTCGTGTACTTCATATATCCTGATGAGATTCCCGACAGCTATTTTATACATAATACGTTCTTCTGCGACAACCGATTTCTTTAGAACCTCATTATAAATTGCCTTTGCTTTTAAGTCTTCGCCTAATTTTAAATAGAGTGATGCCAGGTTGCAGGTTGACTTTAAAATTCTAATATCGTTGCTAGCATATATCTCATGTTGAAGAGAAATGTTTTTCAGAAGATAGAGCTCAGCTTTTTTGAAACTTTTAATTTCACCGTAAGCAATGCCAAGGTCGTTGAGAATAGCTAAATAGTTTCCATCATAAATCCCCAGGTCATTGAAGGTAATTTGTTCGGCACGCTGCAATAACCGGATGGATGCATTGATATCATTTTTCCATAACAATTGTGCACTATCATATTTTACTTTCCACAGCAGCACCGAGTCAGCCTCAGTTTTATACGTTCCAACATCTTTCGTGCGCGCACTTAATTGAGGGTACCCCAAAATAATCTGAAGTGCGATGAATAGAAATAAAATGATAAGACGTAACGAAATTGCCATTTTAATTTTTAAGCGGTTTAAACGATTTGTTTAGACAACAATTTGGGTACTTAAGCTTATTTTTTTATTATACAATTAATGTTAATAGTTACATCATTCACATAATTTCATTAGCCCTTGATTATTGAAGAGACATTCAAGCAAGCTTTGAAAGGGAAGAAAGTTGGTCTGGTTCGGGCTGACAGTGGTTTTTATACTGACGAATTGATGAGTTATCTGGAAGAAGAAAAACCTGTATCCCACTGTAAAAAGTGCTGTGTGGGCATAAGTCACTGGGTTGAATTAGCCAAAGGAATAGAACTTAGTGAGATGAAGTTTAGCCACGAAAATGGCAAAGTGCGTAAGTATATACAGATTAAGAAACGCGCGGAGATAAGACCTGATGCAGGAGGTAAAGAACTCTCCGAAGATTTACCAGTTCATCGGTTCAGTTGCTATGTAACCAATTTAGATTTGCCTTTAGATCAAATATGGAATATCTATAACTCAGGTGCAGATTGTGAAAATCGAATCAAGGAATTAAAGCAAGACTTTGGGTTGGAAACTTTTGCTTGCAAGATTTTTGGGCTACCGAGGCATCTTTTCGATTCATAATGGTAGTCTATAATTTGATGAGCCTGTTCCGTCATTTTGCCCTTAATCATCATAACAGAGCAACCCTTAAAACTTTAAAACCCTATTGCTTTGCATTAGGCGCATGGACTGTAAACCATGCCAATAAAAAAGTGCTCAAAATATCTTTACCAATATTATCCAATTCAATGCCTCTTTCAAATGCAAGAAAGTGAAAATCGATCTACATCAATCTCTGAATGCTAAAACGTGTTTACGGATCTTATGGGCAGAAACAGCATAGTACAAAATGAAAAAATAACTTGGCAAGGAAACCCAATAAGCGGCATGGGGCGAATAGATTTCAGCCAAACGTCCATATAGCAATGGAAGCAAAGCACCTCCGCCAATTCCCATTATCAATAAGGATGAACCAATTTTTGTGAATCTACCAAGTCCCCTGATGGCAAGCGGCCAAATGGCAGGCCATATCAACGCATTGGCCAGACCCAACAACGCTATCCATACCACTGCTGTTACGCCATTACTAGATACTGCCGCCAACACAAAAACTATTCCTGCTAAAGCAGAAATTTTCAATGCGGTTTCCTGACTAATAAACCTTGGAATGCATAGTATGCCTATAATATACCCAGCCAGCATATTTAATATTGTAAAACTCGTAAAGAATTTAGCGTTTGAAGAGGTGATTCCTTGCGAAGTAGCAAACCCGAAAATGGTATCAACCGCAATAACCTCCACGCCTACATAAAGAAACAATGTAAGGGCACCCAGCAATAAATGCGGAAACTGAAGAATACTTTTTTTGTTAGCGTTGGCTGCGCTTGTAGCGGCATCCTCTTCATCGGTATCCAATTCAGGTAATTGTGAGAAGTAAATTATCAATCCAAGTAATATCAACACCACCATCATGCTGAGATATGGAATAATTACACGGCTTGCCAGTAGCGCAAGCTCAGCCGCTTTTTCACCTGCACCAAGTGTACTTAGTTTTTGTTCAAGCAAATCCACATCACTGAGAATGATAGCCCCTAGCACAAGAGGTGCCAGCACACCAGCAATTCCATTACAGATTCCCATAATGCTAATTCGTTTGGCAGCACTTTCGGGTGGACCAAGTTTGGTTATATAAGGATTGGATGCCGATTGCAAAATGGTAAGCCCCGTTCCTTGAATAAACAATCCTAAGAGAAACAACGGATACAAGCGTGTTAGTGCGGCAGGAATAAAAAGCAAAGCACCTACTCCCATTATGAATAACCCTAAAGACATTCCCTTTTTAGCGCCTGTTCTTCTGAGCACCCAGGCGGACGGAATAGCCATAACCGTATAGGAGATATAAAAGGAAAAAGCAACCAAATACGATTCAAACGTGGTGAGCTCACAGGCAATCTTAAGATAAGGTATCAGCACAGATCCTAACCAGGTAACAAAACCAAACACAAAAAATAATGCCCCGATGATAAAGATGTGTGAATTAATTTTGGAAGTTGGTGTCGTAGTCATTGAATATGATCTCTTTTCTGTTTATGCACGAACTTCTACTTTTTAGAAAATTCTTCCAGAATATTTTTTAACTCAGAATAAATGATTGGACCAGTTCGGGGGCCTACGGAATTGATCTCTCCGTACGGTGCCTCAGTCTGCTGGTAGGTATATGGAGCTACTTCATCCCATTGGCTCTTAGGTATAATATACCCAATCATATCGTTTGAAAGACCAATGATAAATTTAAATTCTCCGGGTGATAGCTCGCGTAGCGAAGGAGTTTCCATTGGTTCAATGCGATAGTCTTGTCCTTCCGGGGTCTCAATGCCACCATTGGCTATTTCAGGATATAATTCGCCTGGCTCATGTAAAAATGTTGCTGGCCCCAAACTCCAAACTGAAATTTCAGTGCGAATTTTCCACCAACCTGACAGGCCGCGAGTAAAAATTCCCAACGCTGCCCCTAACCGATACAGTTTGTTATCCAACGGAAGATGAATTGTTTTTGCCCGCAATTGAATGGATGATTCGTCTACTTGAGTAGTGCTTTCTTCAAGTGCATTTAGTCCTAAAAGTGCAAGGCGTTGTCCTTGTGCTTCGGTCTTCTGGTAGGTGGGTTTATCAAATTTAGTATCGCTAAATAAATCCGAGATACCAAAGTCAGACCAGGTTGTCATCAAACCACCAATAGCGCCATTTACGTAAATGCTCACACCACCCACACCTTTATGTATGGTCGAATCACCTTTCTGGATTCCTTTTTCAAATGACTCCCTTACATAATGAGGAAAATCAGAACTAATCAAAAGGTTTTTGTCTTCCAGTGTTTCGGGATGATTTGCCCAGGATATGAGTGTACCTAAGGTTGAATCTGTCTCAACATCGGTTGCATGCATGATGCGTAATCCACAATCAAGTACTTTAGGGTCTCGGGCATCTGTCATCAGGTTTTTAGCGCCTTCCAGATCTTGTGCAAATTTTATCCTGGCTGGCCTAATGTTTTCAATAGCTGATTCAACTGATTCGTGAATCTTCTGTTTAACCAAACTTGTATATTCTGAATTTACTCCCGATGAATATTCACTTTTGCCCCACATACCAATTAAATCAGGACTTTGATGCGTATGGGTGCTGGTTATGATCGCATAAGTAAGGTTCCATTCTTTTGGAAACCCTTTTCGCACGTCAATAATATCATCCGAACCAAATCCAATAGCATCAATAGCCACCAACGCCAATCTTGTCTTACCATCATCGATGATCATACATCGGGCCCATAAATCATCATGAACCCCTTGAGCAGGCCGGTTATTGTGAAAGCCGGCCATCCACACTGCGTCAAACTTTCCGTTGCCATTCCCATCCTGATAGGTATCACCATCTTCTTCATTAAATTTATAATCGTTATTCTTATCGATCCATGAATCACTTACAACGGGAGTAATCTTAACAGCGGCAAACCCTGCCGACAATCTTGAAGGCTTACTCGCTGCAACGGTTAAATCTATATTATAATCTGGATGCCGATCATGCAAACGTATGTATAGTAATATTGAAACAGAGAGAATCAATATGCCAAGACCTAAGGAAATTCTAAGAAGCCATTTTTTCATTTGATGCGAGGTGTTTATTCAGGTTTATTCTTTTGCCGGTTTTCTTGTATCTGATATAACTTACCTTGTTCGCTAATCAGGTAATGATAAATAGCTTCGACATCGGCTTCCGATAATACATCACTGAAGCTTGCCATTCCGTTGCCGGAAAGAATTCCATCGAATACAACTTGCTTAAAGTTTGTATGAATCTCATTCGACATTTTCATCAAGTCAGGGAAGCCCGCAAAATGATCGTCTCCAAAACCTGCATGACAGCGTCTG
>JBBSBG010000192.1:0-6126 GCA_038251495.1 Cytophagales bacterium | reverse complement strand
GTTTTTAGAGATGCCCTTAAGCAAAAGAATCATAACTCAAAAAATTTAGGCTAATACATTTTAATTCCTATTGCTGTTCTGGAGTTTTTTCCAAATCGCTATGTACACCTGCACTCCAATCAATGGCAGCAACCCAGCTGTAATGGCAAAGATCCACACCTGAGCGTTGAGCAAATTCAGTTTTAAAACCTCGCGCATCTGCGGAAATATAAAAATCAGCACCATCAAACCAATACAAAGCAGCAAAGCAAACCACACAAATTTATTAGTTGTGATTTCGTTTACAATTAATTTTGAATGAAGTGAAGACATATTGAATACGTGAAAGAGCTGTGCAAACATCAAGGTAATGAAAGCAATGTTGTTTAATACACCCTCATCGGCAGTAATGTAATACCTACAATACAAAACAGCCAGTACCACAGACAGTGTGAGGGTTAATGCGTAGGCTGAAATAACAACCCAGTCTCTGGTAGAGATTATGTTTTCCTTGAACCCCCTTGGTGGGCGCTGCATAACCGTAAGGTCTCCTCGGCCTAGCCCCAATGCCAGGGCAGGAAATACATCAGTGACTATGTTTAGGAAAAGAATTTGTAAGGGTAGCAGGGTAGCGGCAGGAATGAATAAACCAAGTGTGGTCACAATAAGGATCTCACTCATATTACAAGAGACCAGGTAAATGACAAACTTTTGAATGTTTTGAAAAATTTCACGACCGTGCGCTATGGCTGCTGTAATCGAAATGAATGAATCGTCTTTGAGTACAATGCTCGCAGTCTCTTTGGCAACCGCGGTGCCTCTCAATCCCATGGCAATGCCAACATCTGCTTTCTTGAGTGCCGGAGCATCGTTTACGCCATCGCCCGTCATCGCCACAATGTTGCCGGCTTTTTGATAGACATCTTCAATTTCTAATTTTTGCTTTGGTGTGGTTCGCGCGAATACTGATGTGCTGAGTATCTTTTTCTTCCATTCTTCAGTAAGCGTATCCATGGGCGGAAGATCTTTGCCGGTAATTACATTCTCTTCATCCTGTTCCACTAACCCAGTCTTCTTGGCGATGTTGAGTGCTGTTAGGGGATGATCGCCCGTAATCATCACGATCTTGATCCCGGCCTTCCTACATGTTAGGATCGTCTCTTTAATATCTAACCGGGGTGGATCTAAAAATCCGATCATCCCAACGTAAATCAGATCGGTTAAATAGTTTTCGGTTTCAATGGTTCCTTCTTTATAGGCAAAGGCCAATACGCGAAGACCATTTGCAGACATTTTTTCGGATTCAGATAATACATTATTTTTTTCAGTGGAAGTGAATTCCCCAATGGATGTACCGGATTGCATTTGGCTGCATTTGGTTAGTAAGTCTTCCACTGAACCTTTCGCAGCAACAAAGTTTTTCTCAGGCCCCTGATGCAACGTGCCCATTATTTTAGTGACTGAATTAAACGGCACCTCGCTCAGCCGTTCATATTCTTTTTTTAATGCTTCGGCATTTGCTCCCGAGGCTGCAGTGAGTTGAAGAAGGGCAATTTCAATTGGGTCACCCGTTGCTTTCTTTTTTTCGGTGTCGGCTTTAACAGACGCATCGTTACATAATGTTCCGATTAATCTCAGCTTTTCAAAATTTTCTTTACTTCGTTCAATTTGCCCATGGTCAAATCGAAGCACGCTATTTTCAATCTTTACCTGCACCTGCTCTCCAGGAAAAGAAAATGTTTCTACATAAATCTTATTCTCTGTTAAAGTTCCGGTCTTATCCGTTAAGATCACACTCGTGCTGCCCAGCGTTTCAACGGCAGAAAGTTTTTTTACAATCGCATTGCGTTTCGCCATCAGCAGCATTCCATAGGCAAGCGCAATAGTTGCTACTATGGGCAGTCCTTCAGGAATAGCAGCTACTGCTAATGCAATGGAAGTCTCAAGAATCAAGGCCCAATCCTTGCCTTGAATGATTCCTGTAATCGCAAAGATCAATGTCATCGCCAAGGTGATCCAGATCAACTTCTTGCTTAGCGCATTGAGTTTTTTGTCGAGTGGTGTTGCCGTAGAAGCTGAACTTTCCACCAACGATGTGATCGTTCCTAATTGCGTATGTTCGGCAATGCCCGTGATGATTGCTTTACCATTGCCATTCATCACGGATGCTCCTTTAAATACCATGTTGACCTGATCTCCTAAGGCAGTATCCTTGGCAAGTGGTTCAATACGTTTTGTTGTTGGAAGAGATTCTCCGGTAAGGGACGACTCGTCACATTGAAGCTGATTGGCTTCGATAAGTCTACCATCAGCCGGAATTACATCGCCAGCCTCCAGCATAATGATATCTCCGGGCGTCAACTTTTTAGCAGGAATATTCATCACTTTTCCTTCCCGTATCACGTTAGATTTGATGACATCCATTTCCCGCAAGGCGTGCATGGAACTTCGTGCCTGCATTTCCATTAAAAAGCCGATAAGCGCATTAATGAAAATGACAGCAACAATCGCAATAGCTTCTAAGTAGTCTTTAAAGTAGAACGAAACCGCTGCACCGAAAACCAGCAGGTAGACGATAGGGCTTACAAATTGTTGCAACAGGATGCGCCAAATGCTCTTTTCTTTTTGAATCTGGTAAACATTGTCTCCAAATTTCTTTGTGCGTTTTGTTGCTTCGGCACTCGTGATGCCGCTAGCTGCATCGGTTTGAAAAGAAGTTACAATCTCCTTGATAGACAATGTTTGGATATTTTCAAGAGGGTATTTGATATTCATCGGATTAGCTTGATTGCCTAAGAGGAGCGGCTGTGTTTAATGTCCTTTTTCAGAGTTAGGTATGGTTCAAGCACTATCACTTTGGTACTGGAAGAGCTGCCATTAACAGTCAGGATCAAAGTTTTATGCTTGTGCCGAATATACACTTTATAACCTGCACTTTATTCTGATGTGTGATCCATGCAACTTCTTTTGCAGAATGTGTAAAAGAATTTCTTTTTGATAGTTGCAAGTTTACATCCGCGTGGTAGCTGAAAATTATTCCTGGTAGTCAATAGGAATCTATTCAGCAATTATGATTTGGCATCGAAAGCAATTTGAAATGGCGGCTCGGGTGTATTTGCGCTGCTTGTTTAGTGGCTCTTTTTAAGGGAATCGGATAAAAGGTTGAATACAGAATATGTGATACATGTAAATACACCGGATTGTTGTGTAATCATTATGTGAGTAAAACAACGCTCCTTAAATATAAATTATGGTTTACGATGGTTATCATTTTTGGGAAATGCACGTGATATGGTGGTTTATTTGGTTGCTACTATTTTCTGGATTTTTTTTACTCCTTATAATATTCCGGGTCAAAGAACAAAAAGGGGCACTGCACTACACGTATTACAAAAACGTTTTGCTTCAGGCCTCATATCACAACAAGAATATGAATAGCGAAAAAAACTTTTGGTTGAGGAAGAATAAAGATGGGGCTTTTAAAAACTGCAATAATGTGCATAAATAATTTCTTACAAATTCTTTCTGACCAAAACAATGGAATACCCAGATTCAAAAACAGATTAATTAAAGAGCCTATAATAATGGATAAAGTTGGCGAATGAATTTATCGCTGTGTAATCCTACTTAAAATATCAACATGAAATCCATCATTATTATAGTCGGTATATTGGTCACTGCATTAATCTCTACTCAAGCTTATTTTAATATGGCAACTACAGAAACACAACCCTATCGAATCATCAAAACCGAAACGAATTTTGAGATACGGCTTTATCCTCCTGCTACCATGGCTACCATTTCAATGGCTGTAAAAACGTATAAAGAATTATCCTTGTCAGGATTTAGAAAATTGGCATCGTTTATTTTTGGAGGCAATCAATCCAATAAAAATATAGCCATGACTTCTCCGGTGCACATGAATATTAATGATTCATTATCAACCATGAGTTTTGTAATGCCGACCAATTACACGAAAGACAATTTACCGAAACCAAAGGATTCATCTATAACAATTAGTACCACGGCCGAAGAATACGTGGCAGCCATTCGGTTTGGTGGATATGCCAATGACGATGAAATTAAATCATACACAGTCAAATTGGAACGTGCCTTGATAGCGAATGGAATAGAATATTATGGTAATTTTCGTTTTTTGGGTTACAGTGCACCCTATCAATTTTGGGAAAGACGCAATGAAGTTATTGTGAGCGTTCATTGGAATCAAAAATGAGTAGCGGGAAAAATATACTTATGGCGAATAGAGCAATTGCACAAATTATTAAAGCCGGTAAAGAGTACAAAATAGGTGATACTACTATTACTGCTTTGCAACCTTCAAGTATGGATTTATATTCCGGGGAGCTTAGTATTCCTATTTTTAAGCAGCTGAATTTGCAAGAACAATTGGCACTTCTACAGCAACAAACTGAATGAGCCAAATACATTCCATTAGTTAGTTTGAAAGGTTTTTTGGATGCAAATCAATTTAGCAATGAGTTTAATCTTGTTAAATCCAATTCATGGGTTGGATATAGTTTTACCGGTTTGAATGTGAAAGTTCCGCTTCTGCTTGCCGAAGATAGAAAGAATGAAGTACAACAACTGCAATCTGAACAATACAGCAAACAACTGGATGGTAAGTCGACTCAATTTTACCAAGAATCTCTAACTGCAAAATTAGAATTGAGTCGTTTGAAACTTCAATTAACAGCACAAGAAGACAACATTGCTTTGTATAAAGAAACTTTAGAAATTTTGCAAAACAGATTTAAAGAACAGCAAATAGCCAGTAGCGAATTAAATAGACAAGAGAATGAGCTACAAAAATTACTATCAGATTATCAAAACACAAAAGTACAGGCATGGCTATTCGGTTTATCTTACCTTAACGCTGCAGGCCTGCTGGGTAAATTATGGAATTAAGGGCATCTCTAAAAACTCCACTTACCCTTCTCTTTTGTAGAAGGGGCAGGGGTTGAGGTAATGAGAGGAAGGGTTTTTAGAGATGCCCTTAATTTAAACGGTTAGCCAAGCAAAAAGCGATCTGTTTTTTTAGCACAGCAAGTTTTGGCGCAATTGTAATATTGACTGCTGCCGGAGTCGCCTTGAGCAAGGTAAAGTCCTAACCTTAATTTCCCTTTGCACATATCCTGAGTGAATGCCCAAGGCAAGTTGGGTTATGGAGGTTAGGGAAAGCAAGCTAACATTTTTGTCTCCAATGCGACTTCACCTGTTTAAAAAATATGTAAACGATACAACTAATTTATGGAATAGTGTAACCTTTTCGAATACATATTGGGTCAGCTTTATTCTGTATAACTCACTTGCAAAACTCGATAAAATGTTATGGAAAACAAGTCAATTTTTTTAAGCGAAGCAATCGTAAAGTTGCTTAATTACCGGGTAGAACAAGAGGAATATTCTTCGAGGGTATATTTGGCAATGGCAACTTTGTTATTCAGCACTGGGTTTACAGGTGCAGGAAAGTTGTTTTCAAATTACAGCAAAGAAGAACTTGTTCATACTCAAAAAGCAAGGAATATACTAGCTGCAAATGGCGTGTTGCCCATTACTGCGGCTTTATCGCGGCCCAAAATTGAATTTAAAAATTTACAAGAAGTTATACAGCTTGCTTACGAGCACGAGATTAAGATTACTCATCAATGCAATGAGTTAGCGAAGTTGACACATACAGAAAATAATTTCATGGTAGTAGAATTAGGCTTATGGTATTCAATAGAACAAGTTGAGGAGTTGAATAAACTTCAAAATTTTAAGGATAGATTATCCGCATTGATTGTAAGTCTGTGAGCGTGCGTAATGGTGCAGGAAGTCATCTACGGCAACGTGTAACACTGTCGAATAGCTATCGAGTTACGATGAAATATGAAAAAACAATAAAGGAATAAATTAATACCATGCCCGTACTTATTTTATTATGCCACGGCCAATCTACCTGGAATCTTGAAAATAAGTTTACAGGCGAAGTGGATGTTGACCTTTCGCCTGTGGGCGAAGAAGAGGCGAGGCGAGCCTGTATTCGGTTGGAGAATTACATCATTGATATTGCATACACTTCCGTATTGAAAAGAGCCATTCTTACACTGGCTATAATTTTAAATGAAATGGGAAAAAATATTCCTG
>JBBSBG010000191.1:0-6165 GCA_038251495.1 Cytophagales bacterium | reverse complement strand
TCTATGAAAAAACAAGCAAGCATCTTTCTTACGTTGATAGCGTTAGTCTTTTCGCTAAGTGTATTGGCTCAAGACAAAAAGCCAGCAAGCCCACCAGCCAAAGCAGAGGGTTCAATTGATGGAGTAAAAGTTACTGTTGATTATGCGCAACCATCTGCCAAAGGCCGTAAAGTAATGGGCGAACTTGTTCCTTTCGGAAAAGTATGGCGCACAGGTGCTAATGCAGTAACTGCAATCGAATTTAGTTCTGATGTAAAAGTTGAGGGTAAAGCATTGCCAAAAGGAAAGTATGGATTATTTACAATTCCAGGCGAAAACGAATGGGTTATTATTTTCAGTAAACAAGCAGCTGGAAGCCCTTTTGACTACTCAGACAAAAAAGATGCATTAAGAGTAAATGTTAAACCCGCAAAAGCTGATGCCTTTGTTGAAACCCTCACTATTTCAGTTGAAAAAGATAACGTAGTATTGAAATGGGAGAACACCCTTGTTTCTTTTAAAGTATCGAAAGATTAATAGTTAATTAATCTGAAATTAAGCCCTTCTGGTAATTATCGGAAGGGCTTTTTTTATTTTTAATAAATTGAGTTAGCTTGAAACATACTCATAACTATGAAAACTCTTGGAAGATCTGATCGTGTTGACCTACCCGGACTAGGACTAACAAACATCCACGCGAAAATAGATACGGGTGCTTATACCTGCAGCTTGCATTGCTCGCGTACAGAAATTATTGATGGTAAATTGGAGTTTGTTTTATTGGATGAAGAACATCCTGAGTTTACCGGAATGAAATTCGTTTTCTCAAAATTTGATAAGCGGGAAATCAAAAATTCGTTTGGAGAGGCTGAGATGCGATTTGTTATTAAGACATCAATAAAAATTTATGATCATTTAATTAAAGCCGAGTTTTCACTTAGCAATCGGGGTAACTTGAAATTTCCCGTACTGCTTGGCCGCAAGATTCTACGAAAGCGTTTCCTAATAGATGTGACTGAAAAAGATTTATCTTTCCAAAACAAACAAACAAACACATGAATATCGCCATCCTATCCAGAGACCCAAAACTCTATTCTACCAGGCGATTGAAAGAAGCCGGTGAAAAGCGGGGCCACAAAGTTGAAATCATAGACCACATGAAATGTGTGCTAATTATTGAAAAGAAAAATCCAATGGTATGGTATAATGGCCGAAGGCTTGATTATTTCGATGCCATCATTCCACGCATTGGTGCATCCGTAACTTTTTATGGCGCGGCTGTTGTTCGCCAGTTCGAAATGATGAAAGTATTTACTGCGGTGGAATCTCAGGCACTGATTCGTTCACGCGATAAACTCCGCAGCTTACAAATTCTTTCGCGCGCTGGTCTTGGTTTGCCTAAAACCATTTTCATGGATTACACAAAAGATACAGAAGGCATTGTAGAAGCCGTTGGTGGCGCACCCGTTATTATCAAACTACTTGAAGGAACTCAGGGACTTGGTGTTGTACTTGCCGAAAATAAAAAAGCCGCGCAATCTGTAATCGAAGCCTTTCATGGTGTGAAAACCCGGATCATTGTGCAGGAGTTTATAAAAGAAGCGAAGGGCTCAGACATTCGTGCATTTGTTGTAAATGGTGAAGTCGTTGGCGCCATGAAAAGGCAAGCTACCCGCGAAGGTGAATTTCGATCAAACCTCCACCGCGGTGGAACCGCAACGGTAGTAAAACTCGATAGAGCGGAAAAACATGCTGCTATTGAAGCTGCAAAAAAAATGGGCTTAGGCGTTGCCGGTGTCGACATGCTGCCTTCAAAAAGAGGTCCTTTGATTATTGAAGTAAATTCGTCACCAGGCTTGGAAGGAATTGAAGGAGCTACAAAGGATGACATTGCCGGAAAGATTTTTGATTACCTCGAAAAAAATACCGGTAAAAAGAAAATTCAAAAAGATAAAATCAATGCGTAATAAGTCCATAGTCGATAGTATTTAGTCCATAGTAGATTTTCAATACTTATTGAGTTTTTCCTAGACTATAACAAATCAACTATGGACTATCGACTGAATACTATGGACTCACAACTCAAGACTATGTACTAACCATGAAGGATCTAATCATTGCATCACAATCTATAAAGCACGGTGAGTCTGCTGAAATTCATATCAACATTGCAAGACTCCCGTCACGCACACAAATCGATACTCCTATCTACGTCTATCGAGGTGTAGAGGATGGCCCTGTACTTGCATTAACTGCAGGTATGCATGGCGATGAAATTAACGGGATGGAAATCGTAAGGCGCATTCTTGACAATGGATATAATCGCGTAAAGCGCGGTGCGGTGTTGTGCATGCCTATCATTAACATGTATGGATTTCTTAATTATTCACGAGAGGTTCCAGATGGAAAAGATATCAATCGTTCCTTTCCGGGCAGTAAAGGTGGATCGTTGGCTTCGCGGGTTGCCTGGCATGTTACACATGAAATCATTCCTGCAATAGACTATGGTATTGACTTTCATACTGGGGGTTCCATGCGCACCAACTACCCACAGATTAGGTGTGTGATGCAGGACAAAAGGAATGTTGAACTGGCAGCAGCCTTTCATGCGCCTTTCACAATTGATTCGCCATTTCGGCCGCACTCATTAAGACAAACAGCTTCACGCCATGAAAAAAATATCATTGTGTACGAAGGGGGTGAATCCATTCGCTACGATCAATATGCAATCGAAGAAGGAGTTAATGGCACGTTGCGTTTAATGAAACATTTAAACATGATTGATGATGCGCCTAAACCAAAAACGGAAAACAAAATTATCTGGAGTTCATCGTGGATTCGCGCCAAGTATGCCGGACTTTTTCAACCTATCATTCAGTCTGGTGATTTTCTTAAAAAGAATCAAGTCATTGGTGCTATCACAGATCCGTTCGGGGATTTTAAAGAAACAATAAAATCTCCCGCTGCTGGTTATGTGGTTGGATTAAATAATAATCCCGTTGCTAATGCAGGTGATGCACTGCTTCATCTTGGCTATGATAATGTTTGCAAAGTTGATGGACATGGGGAGGAGTGAAAACTAGATACCAGTCTCGGGACTTAGATGTGCTAGAGAATAAAAAAGTGATCGGTATTCAGTAAGAAGTGGTCGGTATTCAACCAGCCACTAGTATCAAGCATCCAACGACCAGTTTTAAAAATCCGGGCAAGGAATAAACAACTTATCCTTTGGCTGCTTCCGTAGGTTGCACGTTGACCAAGAGTACACTAAACTAAATTCATGTGCTCGGCCACTTCCCGAGCCAAGTTGAGAAATCGTGTAATCGTAACTATAGCCAATATTCAAAATATCTTTAGGCCACTTCTTAGTAAAGCCAACAAGCAACAAAACTGATTCGTTATCATTAAATCCATTCACCTTTTTAAAAGGCACACCCCGGTACGAGGTTCCAATTATCCTTTGTTCAAACGAGAAATAAAATCCATACGTGAGTAATTTTTACACTCGCTTCAAGAACGAGAGTAATTTTTTACTAATTTTACACTCGTATCAAAAACGAAAGTAAAACTTACACCTGAGCGAAATGGGAAATTTTAACCGAAAAATAGCATATGATAATCTGCCATTACTGCCGCCAAAGGCAGACATAGAAACGAAAAACATACTTCGTAAAACGATTTCTACAGGTAGAGCCTTGGCTCAACTGAATGGAACTTTACTGAATTTACCAAACCCAACTTTATTTTTAGATACGATTTACTTGCAGGAAGCAAAAGCGAGTTCGGAAATAGAAAATATAATTACAACAAATGATGAACTATACAAATCGTTTGTGGCAGAAAGAAAAATTGAAGACTCAGCCACAAAAGAAGTTTTAAGTTACAAAGAGGCTCTTCGGTTAGGTTTAGAACAACTAAAGAAAAAACCATTCATCACAACAAACCTTTGTGTAAGCATTGTTCAGTGTATTAAGCAGAATACCTCTTCAATTCGCAACACGCCAGGCACAACGTTGAGTAACACTAAGGGCGAAGTCATTTATACTCCGCCAAGTGACGAAATAGTTATCCGCGAAAAATTGGCGAATTTGGAAAAGTTTATAAACGAAGACGAAACTATTGACCCCCTAATCAAAATGGCAGTACTGCACTATCAATTTGAAGCTATTCACCCATTTTCTGACGGTAACGGAAGAACGGGAAGAATTTTGTTGTTGCTGTATCTCAAACTTTCGGGTTTGTTGGAAACACCAGCAATTTATTTGAGCGAATACATCATCAAAAACAAAGCAAATTATTACATGCGATTGCGAGGCGTAACTGAAAACAACGAATGGGAAGCCTACATTTTGTACATGTTGGATATGATTGAAGAAACTTCCAAGAAAGGTTTGAAACGATTGAATAAAATCACAGCCACAATGGAAAAAACTGCAGAAAAAATCAAAAAGAAACTACCGAAAATCTATTCCAAAGACTTGGTTGAAATTTTGTTCCGTTTGCCTTACACCAAACGCCAAAATTTGATTGACGAAAATATTGGCAACTTAAAGACAGTCGGAAATTATTTGATTGCATTAGAAAAAAATGGATTTTTGAAATCTGTAAAAGTTGGAAAAGAAAAACTTTACTTGAACCAAGAACTATTAGAAATATTGGAGGAAAAAGAATAACAGTAAAAAATCCAGCTCTACTCAAAGCTGCCAACCGTTATCTTTCTAAACTTTAAATCTGCAAGGAAGTTTGTTAGTCCATCAACCACGCTAAAAATCCGGGCAAGGAATAAATAACTTATCCTTTGGTGGCTTACGCGGGTTGCGCGTTGACCAGGAGTACACTAAGCTAAATTCATGTGCGCCACCGCTGCCGGGGCCGAGCTGAGAAATGGTGAAATCGTAACTGTAGCCAATATTTAAAATATCTTTTGGTCCCTTCTTGGTGAAACCAACCAGCAGCACAAAGGACTCGTTGTTATTAAATCCATTCACCTTTTTAAAAGGCACACCGCGATACCACGTTCCAATAATCAACGGCTCGAACGTAAAATAAAAACCAAGATCCATCTGATCAAATGTACCTTGATGACGGTATTGCATGGCCGGTGCAATACTTCGCTCACGCGCACGCGTATAAAAACCATCTCCCATTTCGCCCGGTTTAAAAAAGAATTTGTAACCCGCATGGGCGGAAAGTTTTCGGGGCAAGCGGCTTTCTTCGCCAATTAAGGATTGATTAGGTTGAGTTAAATGGTGCGCAGCAAAACCCAGCCATGCGTTTTTGCTATAAAGCAATCCGCCCGCTGATATATCCGGAAAAAATTTTGACTGTCCCGTATTCAATCCTTCTGCGGAAGTTGGATTGATAACATCCCCAGTCGCTGGATCAAACTGATCTCCAAACGTTAACCTATCAAAATTTATTGAGCGATTGTAAATAGCCGCCTGAAACCCTGGTCTAAAAGAAAGTCCTTTCACAATTCTTAAATCATAGGCATACTGCACCGCCAAACTCGTGGACTGCAATCCTAAAATTCCTTCGCGGTCGCGGGTTATTAAAACTCCAATGCCGCTATTTTTATCTTCAATGTACGTATCGTAAAAAGCAGAGATGGTATTGAAGTTAGCATCAATAGCTGGCCATTGATTGCGGTAGTTAACACCAGCCCGGTTTTGATTTGTGGCTCCTGCAAAAGCCGGATTCAAATAAAGTGGCGCAGCATAAAATTGCGAGTACTGCGGATCTTGAGCAGTTACCGACCCCACCACCAACAGCATACAGAAACAAACTAAAAAGACAATTCGAAGCATTAATTCAAGTTTAGACCCTACACTATCAAAGCAAATTAAATTCATTCAGAACATTAAAAAAAACATTTGTCGACAAATAGGGCGCTTTAATCGGGTTCATTCCAAATCGTTATTTCAGCGCAAAGGGTTTTCAACCCTGTAAGTCGCTGCAAATAAGGGTTGAAAACCCTCTCGCTGTTTTTATGACGAATATACTTAAACCTTAACTTGCTTATAGTCGACACAATTTGGAATGCACCCATTTAATCGGGTTAACGATATTTTCGGGCAAATTGTATTACTTTAGTGTTATTTGACGTTTTAAAATTCAACACCAACATAAGATCAACCTAGATCAGTAGTTATGAGGGATTCGGGAAGTAGACATTATCGGAATGGA
>JBBSBG010000190.1:0-6194 GCA_038251495.1 Cytophagales bacterium | reverse complement strand
TTTAATGACACCCGTTGTATATGGGTCAACAAAGGTTCTTTCCTTTTACAGGAAGTTGATGAACCTGGAAGAATTTAACTACAGCGTTGTAAAAACAAAAGGTCAGTTATTCTCAAAAACTGTAAACGTGGTTAACTGTTGGGAGGACGCTTATGAAATAAACCCAGGGCAGCCTTCAAAGCAAACTGCTAAGGCTGCTTTGCTTTGTTTAAAGAAAGCAGTAGAAGAAGTAAAGGAAGGCTTGATTGATGGCTTTGTAACCGGCCCCATCGATAAAAACACAATTCATGGTGAAGACTTTCCTTTTCAGGGGCATACCGAATATTTAACACAAGAATTTAACGCTGGCGAAAGCCTCATGTTAATGGTTGGCAACAATCTTAAAGTTGGCTTGGTAACAGAGCATATTCCCCTTAAGGACGTTCCATCTTTTATTACTAAAGAGCGCGTTGAGTTAAAGATTCGATTGATGGAACTTACATTGAAAAATGATTTTTTAATCAATAAACCAAAAATTGCCGTCTTGGGTCTCAACCCGCATGCAGGTGATGAAGGGTTGATTGGCAATGAAGAAATTGAAGTTATTAAACCTGTTATTCAGGATCTGAAAACCAAAGGGAAGCTAATTTTTGGTCCGTTTCCTGCCGATGGTTTTTTTGCAACCGGCCAACACATCAAGTATGATGGAATCATTGCGATGTATCACGATCAAGGCCTTATTGCTTTTAAGGCTCTTTCGTTTGGGTCAGGCATAAACTATACGGCCGGGTTGCCTCATGTGCGCACCTCACCAGATCATGGTACGGCCTACAACCTGGCGGGTAAAAATGAAGCCAGCGAGAGTTCAATGCGCGAGGCAATGTATGTGGCCTGCGACATTATTCGAAATAGGAAAGCATTTTTGGTAGAAAAATAAATGAACCTTACATGGTATAATAACTTCTTATCTTATTTACCCACATAAACGGGCAATATGTGTTAGATTTGAAAGAACAGAATGGGAATTTGATGGATATCGTTACCAAAAAGAAGCTTAATATTTTGATTCAATTAGCGGAAGCTGACAAGCATTTTGCCAAAGCCGAGCGCGAGATGATAATGAAAATTGCTCAGGATCGAAAATTTCCTGAAGAGGACGTAAATCAGCTAATTCGAAATCCAGAACCAATTGATTCCCTAGGCGCCCTTTCAAACGATCAAAAATTCGACTATTTAATGGATTGTATAGAACTGATCTTTGCCGATCAGAAAGTATTTGAAAGTGAAGTAATTTTTACAAAAAGCATTGCTATCAAACTTGGATTTAAGAAAAACGTAGTCGATTTCTTAGTTGAAAATTCGGGAAAGAAGCCAAAAGAAGAATTAAAGTCATGGGCTTTCAGTAATTACTGGTAGAATCTATGTTTTTAAGGCGTTTATCATGCAAAAGGGCAAAATTCCGGCAGATGAAAGACGTAAATCCAATAAATACTGATAAATTTGCCCGCTCATTTTAAAAACCTTAAAAAGCATAGGGTTGAGAGATTTCAATGTTAATATCATCGGGTTGAGTAGAAAGACCCATCTTTTTGATTTTGAATTGAAAGATGGATTTTTTGAAAAATATGGAAGCGAGGTTGTTTCCAAAGGCCATTTTGATGTTCACATAGTTCTCGAAAAAAAGGAGACGTTCATTGATGTTGAGTTTAAAATTTCTGGTACTGCCCAACTTGTGTGCGACCGATCACTGGAGTTATTTGATTTTACAATCAAACAAACCCGGAAGATCATGTTCAAGTATGGTGAAGAAGCCCAAGAAGTGAGCGATGAAATCATGATTATTACCCAAGATCAGGTAAGCCTTGACCTTGGACAATTTATTTATGAGTTCATTGCATTATCAATACCAATAAAGAAAATTCATCCCACCCTTAGAACTGAGGATGAAGATGAAAGTGAGTTTAAAATGATTTATAGTACATCGGTGGATGAGGAGGAAACTCCGGAAGAAACAGATCCACGATGGGAAAAATTGAAAAAGTTAAAATAAACAATTTAGGTTATGCCAAATCCAAAACGAAAGACCTCGAAAACACGCAGAGATAAGAGAAGAACTCATTATAAAGGAACTGCAAAACAATTTACTATTTGCCCTACAACAGGCGAAAGTCATTTACCGCACCGCGCTTTCTGGCATGAAGGAAAGTTGTTTTACAAAGGCAATGTGGTAATGGAAAAAGAGGTATTGGCTTAATACGCCATGATTACATCTCAAAAACAAAAAAGTAATTTCATTTTTGCTTGTCTTATTGGCAAACAAACGAGTTGAGATACGCACATTTCAGTAAGCCCGATTGAAAAATTCAGTCGGGCATTTGTTTTTTAAAGCACACGGCAAAATGCCGCCCAATATATGAGTAAACTAAGAGCTGCAATCACGGGTGTAGGAGGTTATGTGCCAGATTACATTCTGACAAATCAGGAGTTAGAGAAAATGGTTGAAACCAACGATGAGTGGATTACCTCACGAACTGGAATTAAGGAGAGAAGAATTCTGAAAGGCGAAAATCAAGGGGTGAGTGTGATGGGCATTGCTGCCGTTAAAGATTTGCTTGCGAAGACAAAGATTGATCCCAAAGAAATTGACCTTATCATTTTTGCAACCGTAACGGCTGATATGACCTTTCCGGCAACGGCTAACATTGTAGCTACAGCTGTTGGCGCAACCAATGCATTCAGTTACGATATGGGTGCAGCGTGTTCAGGTTTTCTGTATGCATTAGCAACTGGCTCGAGTTTTATTCAATCGGGCATGTATAAAAAAGTAGTTGTAATTGGTGGCGATAAAATGTCGGCCATTGTTGACTACACCGATCGCACAACGTGTATCATCTTTGGCGATGGCGCAGGATGTGTTTTATTAGAGCCAACAACTGAAGATGTTGGCGTAATGGATTACATGCTAAAAAGTGATGGTAGTGGCGAAGCCTATCTTCACATGAAAGCAGGTGGCAGCCGCGTGCCAGCATCGCATGAAACTATTGATAGCCACAAGCATTTTGTTTATCAGGAAGGCTCAGCAGTTTATAAGTTTGCTGTTACCAACATGGCAGATATCTCTGCTCAGTTGGCGCAAAGAAATAAGCTAACAGCAGATACTATTGATTGGCTTGTGCCCCATCAGGCAAACAAACGAATCATTGATGCAACTGCGAGTCGTGTGGGAATAAGTGAAGATAAAGTTTTGATGAATATTGAGCGTTACGGTAATACCACTGCAGGAACAATTCCGCTACTCTTGTGGGATTTTGAGAAGAAGCTTAAGAAAGGCGATAATTTGTTGATGGCCGCTTTCGGAGGTGGTTTTACCTGGGGTTCCGTTTATGTAAAATGGGCGTACAATAGCAACTAGAATTTACCGCTAACACTATTAAATTGTTATTAATTATTTCATTTGTAAATTAAAGTCTTAATTTTTTTATGGCAACTGTTTCTGACCTTAGTAAAGGGAATTACATTCGATACAATGGTGAAATTGTGCAAGTTGAAGAACTTCAACATCGCACTCCTGGTAACCTGCGTGCATTTTATCAGGTAAAAATGAGAAGCGTGAGAACTGGTAAAATTGTTGAAAATCGTTTTCGTCCGGGCGAATCAGTTGATCAATTGCGTGTTGAAACAAAAGAGTATCAATATCTTTATCAGGATGGTGATAGCTTGGTGTGCATGGATAATACAACATTCGAACAAGTATATATTGATAAGGAACTACTTGGCCAGTCAGTCAACTACATAAAAGAAGGTGTTACGTTGTTGATTGCATTTGAGGATGGCTCAAATCCAATAACTGCTGAGCCGCCATCGCATGTGGTTGTAACTGTCACTTATACCGAACCCGGACTTGCCGGTGATACGGCAACCCGAACTCTTAAAGCTGCTACCATTGATACAGGAGCCGAAATACGAGTTCCATTGTTTGTAAACACTGGTGACACTATAAAAATTAAAACCGACACTGGGGAATATGTAGAACGTGTTAAAGAATAATCATGGCAACAAGAAAAGTAACTCCAAAGAAAACATCCGGATCTGCTGACCCTAAAAAAAAATCTGACATGAAAACTTCTGAAATCAGAGACCTTATCGACTTCATCGCACATTCAGGCCTTAATGAAGTGGATATCGAAACTCAGGAATTAAAACTTCGCGTAAAACGCGATCCAGATCAAAAAGTACTTAAGTCATCGGCTTCGGTAATGACTGCCCCTGTTGCTTTGCAAACAGTGCCTATTGCAGCCACCCAAGCTACCGCTGCAAAAGCTGAAAAGCCTGCTGCCTCAAGCACAACCGTTGAGATAAAGTCACCAATGATTGGCACTTTCTACAGGACTTCCAATCCCGATTCGCCACCGTTCGTTTCTGTTGGTGATAAAATCACAAAAGGACAAACCGTTTGCATCATTGAAGCAATGAAACTATTCAATGAAATTGAATCCGAAGTATCAGGCACACTTGTAAAAGTGATGGTTGAGAATTCTTCACCCGTTGAATACGATCAAGTTCTGTTTATTGTTGAACCCGATTAACTTATAAGATTTAACATTCAAGATTCAAAATTAATCTCTCAATCTTGAATCTTGAATCTTGAATCTTTGAATTAACCTTATGTTTAAGAAAATATTAATTGCAAACAGAGGAGAAATTGCATTGCGAGTTATCCGCACGTGCAAAGAGATGGATATTAAAACGGTAGCCGTCTACTCCACTGCCGATCGTGAAAGTCTTCATGTTCGGTTTGCTGATGAAGCCGTTTGTATTGGTGCGCCACCAAGCAAAGAATCATACCTGAATATTCCACGTATTATTTCTGCTGCTGAGATAACCAATGCAGATGCTATTCATCCAGGCTATGGCTTTCTTTCCGAGAATGCTGAGTTTTCGTCCGTTTGCCATGAGTATGGAATAAAATTTATTGGCCCCACGCCTGATATGATCAGATCTATGGGTGATAAAGCAACGGCCAAGGCTACTATGATTAAAGCGGGCGTTCCATGTATACCCGGTTCTGATGGTCTTCTCGAATCTGTTGAGCAAGGCAAGAAGATCGCCAAGAAAATAAAGTACCCCGTTATCGTTAAGGCTACTGCCGGTGGTGGTGGTAAGGGTATGCGAATAATCAACGATGAATCGGAGTTTCAAAAAGCGTGGGATGATGCCAAGCGCGAATCAGCTGCATCGTTTGGTAACGATGGTCTTTATCTTGAAAAATTTGTTGAAGAGCCTCGTCACATTGAAATACAGGTGGTTGGTGATCAATATGGAAAAGTTTGTCACTTATCCGAACGAGATTGTTCGATTCAAAGAAGACATCAGAAATTAGTTGAAGAAACTCCATCGCCTGTGGTAAGTCAGGAGTTGCGCGACCGTATGGGTGAAGCTGCCATAAGAGGTGCGAAGTCAATTAACTATGAAGGTGCCGGTACAGTTGAATTTTTGGTTGACAAGCATGGCGATTTTTACTTCATGGAAATGAACACGCGAATTCAAGTAGAGCATCCTATTACAGAAGAAGTAACGAACTATGATCTTATAAAAGAACAAATTAAGGTTGCGGCTGGTGTGCCTATTTCTGGTACCAATTACTACCCTAATTTATTTGCGATGGAATGCAGAATTAATGCAGAAGATCCTGCCAATGGCTTCCGTCCGTCCCCGGGTAAAATTATAAACTTGCATAAGCCCGGTGGCCATGGTGTTCGAATTGATAGCCACGTATACGCAGGCTATACTATCCCATCAAATTATGACTCGATGATAGCTAAGTTAATCGTAACCGGTCAATCGCGCGAAGAAGTGATTACCAGAATGAAGCGTGCCCTGAGCGAGTTCATTATTGAAGGCGTGAAGACAACAATCCCCTTTCACTTGAAGTTGATGGACAATCCTGTTTTCCGTTCAGGAAAGTTTACGACTAAGTTTTTAGAGACCTCTTTTAATTTTGATGATTTGAAGTAGAGATACTCCGCTAATAAAAATCGAGTAGGAAGGTAGCGATTAGTTCGCTACCTGTCCTCTCACACCACGTAGCGTACGGGTCTCGTACTACGCGGTTCGTTAAGCACAATGCAACCGCTCTTTACACCAATTGCATCTTTGTTCTACTTTAACGTAAGGCTAGTAAACTATAACGTTTAAACCTCCTTACAGCATTTGGA
>JBBSBG010000189.1:0-6231 GCA_038251495.1 Cytophagales bacterium | reverse complement strand
TGATACTTGGAAATCATATTACCGGAATACCTGCTTTCGTTTAAATTGAAAGAAGATGGTTAAAATCAATCGCCTTTTATTGAGCTTTCTACTGATAGCTTTGGGATGTGATTTTGTGCCAAATGAGGAAGATTTTACGGTAGTGAATCAGCCGGACATAAGTGATGTCAGCTTAACCCTTAACACAGCGACCGATACCATTTCTTTATATCAAACTAAGGAAAGCAAATGTTCTTTGAACGGAGTGGGAATTTTAGAATCTGTAACTTTCGTACTAATCGACAGCGATTCAATTTTGGTATCGGATAGCAGAAATTCATTTTTTACGATTAACGTAAATCAGTTAGGTACAGGCTCACATAAACTCCATATAACCTCTATCTTTTCAAAGCGAACCAATAGTTTAGCCGGTAAGTTAGGGTTAGAGTTATTTTCAATTTCGCGCGAGTGGCCAATTATTATCGACATTGACCCACCCACCCCAGTTCAAATAATTTCGGTCGAAAATTCAGGAGGAAAACTCAATTTAATTTGGAACAAATACCAACGAGTTAATTTTCAAAATTACTACCTGACAAAAAGATGCTACGATTCGCCACAATCCACTTCGTTTACAGGGTGCAAGAACTTAATTTTCTCCGACAAAAACATTACCCAATACCTTGACACAGAATATACAACCGGTAAAGTTGAATATATAATTTCGGTTCAGGCCAGCAATCAAATAGTATCAAGTAGTCCTTACGTTTACATTGATTAATATGAGAATAAACATTTTCTTTCTCCTATTTTTTCTCAGTAGCCACTTGTTTTCTCAGAATTTCAGTGCGTCAATTGGTTCCGGGATTGCCACCTACTCAATGAAAAGTTTGAAAAACTTTGATCAGTCAATTGTTGCCACTGATTTTATGGGGCTTAAACCCAGTGTTACCGATAACTTCCCGCCCTACGTATATTACCATGGAGAAGCGAGCTATACAAATGACAAAACAATTTATGGGATATCAATAACTCACGGCTCTACCGGAAGCAGAACCACATATGGCGATTATTCAGGCAAAATATTTCGGGATAATTTAGTCAGATACAACGCAATCGGCTTAAGATTGGGTCAGGTTTTTGTGTCCAAGAAAAATTTCATTATATCAGCAAATGCAAGAGCCTCAGGTATCTTTAATCGACTTCGGGTAAAAGAAAGATTAGATATAGCAGGGTCGTCAATAGAAAATTCTACTCGTTATCATTCTTTAAACTTTGGTCTTATGCCATTCTTTAGTGGTGAATATATATTCAATAAAATATTCATTTCTTTTGATATTGGATACGAATATCAGATTACAGGAAGAGTGTTTGTAAATAATGAAGATAAACTTTACATAGTAGATCAAAATAATAATGAAATTTATATTGATGGTCGAGGGGTGAGGGCAATCGTAAATCTTGGTTATAGGTTTAATAAAAAATGAAAATAGTTACCATTTTAGGTGCACGCCCACAATTTGTAAAGGCCGCAGTTGTCTCACGTGAATTAAGAAAATCTGGCATTACCGAAGTGATTGTTCACACAGGTCAACACTTCGATAATAATATGAGTCAGGTCTTCTTTGATGAGATGGAGATTCCACAACCAGATTATAATCTAGAGATAAGCGGACTCAATCATGGCGCCATGACTGGCAGAATGCTGGAGAAAATTGAAGAAGTGTTATTGAAGGAAAAACCTGACTATGTATTGGTCTATGGCGATACGAACTCAACATTGGCAGGCGCTTTGGCAGCGTCTAAATTGCATATTCCGATTGCGCATATCGAAGCAGGTTTGAGAAGTTTTGAAATGAAAATGCCGGAAGAAGTAAATCGGATTTTAACAGATCGTATAAGTTCGATTCTCTTCTGCCCTACTACCACCGCCATTAAAAATCTTGAAGCCGAGGGCTATAATAACCTTACCTGTAAAATAATTCTATCGGGTGATGTTATGTTCGATGCTGTGCAATATTATCAATCGAAGATTGATACGCATTCGACCGTTCTTCAAAAAGAGAAATTAACTGACAACCCTTTTGTGCTGGCAACACTCCACCGAGCTGAGAACACAAACGATCCAAATCGGTTAAAGGAAATTTGCAATGCCTTCAATGAAATCAATCAGGAGGTAAAAATTGTTTTACCGCTGCATCCGCGCACAAAGTCTTTTCTCGCAACGCAAAATATTCAGCTAAACGCCCACATCATTGATCCTGTAGGATATTTTGACATGCTTGCATTGCTTAAAAATTGTAAGATGGTTTTAACCGATAGTGGTGGCTTACAAAAGGAAGCCTACTTCTTTAGTAAATTCTGCATCACCTTGCGCGATCAAACCGAGTGGGTTGAATTAGTAGAAGCCGGAGCCAATAGTTTGGCTGGCGCTTCAAAAAAAGAAATTATAGATCAGTTCAGATTGAACTACAATAAATCGTTGCAAGTTAAACAAGGTTTGTATGGCGATGGTTATGCTGCCGCGTTGATTGTGAGTCAACTTGCAAAAAGTTAGCACCATTAACTTTTCCACCCTCACCCACCAAACAGCATCTGTTCAATAACTATTCTTCCCTCTCCCCGCGGAGAGGGAAGAAGCAGCATGCAATCAGAAACAATTAGACGGGTGAGGGATTAGCTGAAACTTGTAACAAAATCGAATTGGCCTAATCCTCAATATATCCACTTAGCGTGATTCGTTGCACAGGATTACGTGGATCATTCGAATAGATTGTAATAGCTTTATTTTGTGTGCCCACCCTTCCTTCTGTTAACATTGAAATCTGAAGTTGGGCAGTCTCACCAGGCTTTATTGTTTTCTTATCGACTGTGGCAATTACACATGTGCAATTACTTTGCAAACTTCTAATTTCCAAATTCTGCTTTCCCTTGTTTTGAAAAGGAACCGAATTTTCAACTTTCGCTCCTTTGCGTACTCGAGCAAAATCAATAGCATAGTTGGAAATCAAAAGTGCCGGAGCCTTCGCTAAAACTTCGGGTGTAGGCGTTGGAAAAAATTCCTCAGCGGTAGCATAAATAGAAAATGACTTGATTGGATTCTGTGAGTCTGTTGTGTGGATATTGATCTTATCCGAAAGAAATCCATATTCATTTCGTTTAGCAGCATCATAACTGATCTTAATGATTCCAACTGCACCCGCTCTTAACGAATCGGGCGTTGTTATCTTGATATAAGATGGAGCATCCACTTTTGTAAAATTGATTTTGGCTTCACCCGCATTAAGAACTTCAAACCCTTTTATCTCGGCAGGTTTGTTAATATAAAGCTTACCAAGACTGAAAGAACTATTCTTTAAACGAAGATTGCCACTTGAAGCATTTAATGCAACTTCCTTTTCTGAACGTTTATCAACAACCATCCCCTTAATTTGAAGTTGAATTGGGTTGCGATCTATATCGGTTGTAACGGTCAACGATTTATTAAAATATCCGGGTCGGCCTTTAGGGTCAAAACTTGCTTTGATAAAACCTGTTTTGCCAATAGCAATTGGTTCTTTTGACCAACCTGGAGTTGTACATCCGCAGGATGCTAGTACAGTTAATATTTTTATCGGGCGCGCGCTATTGTTGGTGAACGTAAATTCAAAAACTGCAGCTCCATTTGATTCAATGATTTCGCCAAAGTCATGGATCTTCTCTGTGAACTGTAAGGGGTCAGCAAGCTGCCCATAACTTCTTAGAATTCCAGACAATACGAGAAAGAAAACAATTCTGAATTTCATTATGTTGTAAATTACGTTTCCACCTTCAAAGTTACCGCTTCCGCATCAACTTTTGAAATTTTGAATTAAAGCAACAAGAACCTGCTGAGAATCACAGAGAGAAATCATGCCGACTAATTTAGCGCTGAGTTCCTTTTTATTTCTCTGCGAACTCTGCGGTTAACAATTGAACTTTCATTTTCTTTGCACCATGGCAAGAATTTTAACTGGTATCCAGAGCAGCGGCCGGCCACACCTTGGTAATTTATTAGGCGCAATCATCCCGGCAATACGACTATCGCAACAAACTGGCAACGAATCTTTCTTCTTTATTGCAGATCTTCACTCTTTAATTAGTATAAAAGATGCGAAACAGCGGGAAGCCAATGTTCAGGCTGTAGCTGCGGCCTGGTTAGCTTTTGGATTTGATGTTGAGAATAACCTATTGTATCGCCAAAGTCGAATCCCTGAAGTGTGTGAACTTACGTGGTATTTAAACTGCCTCACTCCTTTCCCAATGCTGGCTAATGCGCATTCGTTTAAAGACAAAGCCGACAAGTTATCGGATGTAAATGCGGGATTGTTTACCTATCCTGTTTTAATGACCGCTGATATTATTTTATATGATGCCAATTTTGTTCCTGTAGGAAAAGATCAGCGCCAGCATCTAGAGATGGCGCGCGATATTGCCAGCGCATTTAATAATCAGTATGGCGAAACATTTGTACTTCCCGAAGCTAAAATTGAGGAAGCTGTAATGACTGTTCCTGGCACGGATGGACAAAAGATGAGTAAGTCGTATGGCAACATCATTGATATTTTCTTGAGTGACAAAGAACTCCGAAAGCAAATCATGTCAATAGTAACTGATAGCACTCCCGTGGAGGCTCCAAAAAATCCAGATACTGATAATGTTTTTGCTATTTATAAACTAGTAGCTACGCCTGAGCAAACTGAGACTTTAAAACAAAAATACCTTGCGGGAAATTTTGGTTACGGTCATGCTAAGCAAGAACTTTTTGAATTGTTAATCACAAAATATTCGAAAGAGCGTGATGCCTTTAATTTTTATATGAGCAATCCAGATGAGCTGGAAAGCAAATTGAAAGTAAGTGAAGAGAAGGCAAGCGCAATTGCACGCAGTTTATTAGCAAAGGTGCGCAGTAAATTGGGGTATGGGTAAAGGCTACATCCTATAATTAATTCCAAAATAATACCTTACAAGCTTGGTTAAACCAATCAGTTAATTTGTAGCTTCTAATTCCTATATTTGCGGTGATTTTTTCGACTTAAGTGATGCAGATGATTCTTAGATTTTTATTCTTTTCAACGTTCTCTGTATTCTCATTTTTTACTTTTTCCCAAACGATCACTACTGGTGCAATTACAGGCTCACCGTTTTGTGCTGGCGGTGCTGTGAGTGTTCCCTATACTATTACAGGATCATTTACAGGCGGCAACGTGTTTACTGCTCAGTTATCTAATGCAATCGGTACTTTTGGCGCACCAACAAACATTGGTAATGTAACCTCCACGTCTGCTGGTACTATTTCGGCCACAATTCCACTAGCTCAAGTAGCAGGAACTCAATATAGAATTAGGGTTGTCAGTTCAACGCCCGCCATTAACGGCAGCAACAATGGTATTGATCTAACCATAAATTCGTTAGGAATTATTGCTCCAACTGTAACAGGGTCTCCTTTTTGTCAAGGGGCATCGTTTAACATCACTAATAATTTAAGCAATGCTTGTGGATTCGATCCCACCAATAACTTTACCGTTCAACTCTCGGGTGCAGGGGGAAGTTTTGCAGCGCCAACCACTATTGGTACGGTAACCAACACCTCAGCGGGGGGAACCATACCAGTAACAATACCATTAGCACAAGCAACAGGAAATGGTTATCGAATTAGGGTAGTTGCCTCTAGCCCAATCGTAATAGGTGCAAATAATGGAGCAAATCTTTCCATCAATACACTACTAATTACTCCCACCGCAATACCCGCCACTTTGTGTCAGGGAGCAACCTTTAACATCACAAATAACTTAAACGCGGGTACTGGTTGCAGTTTTAATGCTGGAAATACCTTTTCCGTTCAATTGTCTGACGCTGTCGGAAGCTTTGCAAGCCCAACCGTTATTGGGACGGCCGCCAACACCACTACTGGTGGAAGCATTTCCGTAACCATACCTAATCCAACACCAGTTGGCGCAGGCTATCGCATGAGAGTGGTAGGTACAAACCCTGTAGTTACAGGCCCTCAAAATGCCGCAGCTCTTACGGTTAGCGACTTTGGTATTAATGCTCCTACGTTTGCCGGAACAACCTTTTGCCCTGGTCAATCGGTTACTGTAAACTACACTTTACTTAACGCATGTGCTTTTCCAAATACTCCGTCCAATAATATTTTTACTGCTCAACTGTCCGATTCGTTTGGAAGCTTTTTGAGTCCAACCGACATCGGATCAGTAACATCAAATGCTGCAG
>JBBSBG010000188.1:0-6242 GCA_038251495.1 Cytophagales bacterium | reverse complement strand
TGGAATTTGAACTCAACAAAAAAGAACTGCACATTGAAGAGTTATGTCTCTACGAAAAAGAACTTTCATGGTCTTCCAGTTATAAAACTTTAACAAAAGACTTTTATTTATAGCTAATACATCACGATTAATTATTCGCGCAGGTGCGCATTGCAAGTTCCATCCATCAAATATTCATTTGATAACCTAGGCGGACTAGTAAATTTGCGCCCTAACTTATTTTATTGAACGTGTACTGTAGATTTTTCGTGGCAGCCATATTTCTTATTCCTTTTGGCGCAGTAAGTCAATCATCCATTACAATAAAAAGAGCCCTTGAGCCGATTCGATTGGATGCTGTGATAGATGAGTCGGATTGGCTGGCAGCCGATGTAGCCACAAACTTTCGTCAGTTTTTCCCATACGATTCGTCAAATGCCAATGCCCAAACGGAGGTGCGACTTACCTACGATGATCAGTTTATCTATATGGCGGCCAAAATGTACAACTTAGGCCCGCGCAGCTATGTTACGCCATCGTTGCGAAGGGATTATCGTGGCGAAGCCAACGATGGAATATCTCTTGTGCTTGATACGTTTAAGGACCGAACAAATGCATTCATCTTCGGGGTAAATCCATTTGGCGTGCAGCGCGAAGGATTGGTTGCAAATGGAGGTAGCGCAAATTCAGGTGATTTCAGTCTCAGTTGGGATAACAAATGGTACTCGCAGGCAAAAACCTACGAAGATTTCTGGATTGTGGAAATGGCCATTCCATTTAAGACGATCCGATTTAAGGAAGGCTTGTCAAGCTGGAATATAAATTTTTACCGCATCGACAGTCAATATGCAGAACGGTCAACCTGGTCACCCATTCCTAGAAACTTCGATATTATAAACCTTGCTTTCAATAAAGAATTAATTTGGGACGAGCCTTTGCTGAAACCTGGTGGTAATATTTCGGTGATTCCTTACCTGGCCGCTAATACTGCTAAAAATTTCGATAAAGGCTCGCCAACCGAAAACAAATTTCAAGTAGGTGGCGATGCTAAGATTGGTGTGGGGCCTGCGCTGAATTTGGATTTAACCATCAATCCTGATTTTTCGCAGGTTGAAGTAGATGAACAAGTGACCAACCTTGATCGTTTTGAAATTTTTTTCCCGGAAAGGCGACAGTTTTTTCTAGAGAATGCCGATCTGTTTGCAAACTTCGGATTAGAAGGCACGCGTCCTTTTTTCTCAAGGCGAATTGGTGTTGCGCGCGATTCGTCTACCGGACAGAATATACAGAACCCCATTTATGGGGGCGCGCGCCTTAGCGGAAAAATTAACAACAACACGCGCATCGGCATCTTAAATATGCAGGCAGGCGAAGATGAAAAAATAAATCTTCCTTCAATAAACTATACCGTAGCGTCAGTTCAACAAAAAATATTTGCCCGATCAAACATTGGTTTGATTTTAATAAATAAACAGGCCTTTCAAGATTCACTTGGTGGTGATTTCACAATACAACCAAACAACTATTCGCGCGTGGCGGGTGTAGATGTGAACTTAGCTACTAAAGACAACCGTTGGGCTGGCAAAGCTTTCTATCATCACTCATTCAACGCTCAAAAGTCCGATTCTGCATTCGCCATGGGCGGGCAATTGGTTTACTCCACCCTTCGCTGGAATGTGAGCGCCTTGCTGCGAAACGTAGGCGCAAATTACGAACCCGAAGTTGGCTTTGTGCGAAGACGAGACATCCGGCAACTGGCGCACACCACATGGTATAATATTTATCCGGCAAGCGGAATTATTCAAAGTCATGGCCCAGGATTCGATTTTGATATGGTGGGAAATACTAAATATGGATTCTTAGATTGGGATTACAATTTGATTTATCGGATACGGTTTCGAAGCACTGCACTCTTTAACATGCGCCTGCGAAGAGAATACACATATCTTTTCAATCCATTCGATCCAAGCGGATCAAATGGCCTGGAACTTCCATCTAACTCAGATTATAATAACTTTCTTTTAATAGCAAATTTCACCTCCAATGCGAGAAGAAGACTTTCATTTGATCTAAGTACAAGAAGTGGCGGATACTTTAACGGAACTAGAATTAATGTGTCAGGTTCCATTGGCTATCGATATCAACCTTTTGGATTTGCACAGCTCAACTTTACTTTCAACCGCATTCGACTTCCGGAACCGTATAATAACTCGAACCTCTTTTTAATTGGGCCGCGTTTTGACTTCACATTTACACGAAGTCTTTTCTGGACCACATTTGTTCAGTTGAATAGCCAAATCAATAATCTCAATGTCAATTCCAGACTGCAATGGCGATTCAAACCAGTGTCGGACTTGTTTTTGGTTTACACCGACAACTATTTTGCAGAATCATTCGAAAATGGAGAGGTGCTCTTTATCGGTCGGCCAAAGAATCGCGCGATCGTTCTCAAGTTTACCTACTGGTTGAATATTTGAAGTCAAAACACCGGGCAAACGCAACCAACTTATTCCATGGCGTAGCGGAGCAATCTAATTTTTCCGAAAAAATTATAATACTGAATATCAGACAGTTGAAAAGTAAAAAATGCATGTTTAAACATATATTTTTAGTTTGGTGTTATATTTGGGCATCGAACTGAAACAAAAATCTAAAACACATGAAAAAACTTAATGTATTAGCGGCAATGCTTTTTATTGCTGGAGCTGCAACTGCTCAAACAACCTGGAATGCTGACAGGAACCATTCTTCCATTGGCTTTAACGTTACGCACATGTTAATCTCCGAAGTGTCAGGAAATTTTAAAGATTTCGAAGCCACTGTTATCAGCAAGTCAGAAGATTTTAATGGTTCAGAAGTTGAATTCACAGCTAAGACTGCATCGATCAATACTGAAAACGAAAAACGTGATGGTCACTTGAAGTCTCCTGATTTTTTCGAAGCAGAGAAATATCCTGAAGTTAAATTCAAAGGTACTTTAGTTAAAGAAGGTGGTAAATATGTTCTTAAAGGCAAGTTTACAATGAAAGATGTTACTAAGGATGTAGCTTTTGATGTAACTTATGGTGGCCAGGTTGACACTGGTCGTGGAATTAAAGCTGGGTTTAAACTAACAGGAAAGGTAAACCGTCAGGATTATAATTTGAAGTGGGCTAACAAACTACAAGATGGCTCAGCTGTTGTAAGTGATGAGGTTGAAATTGTTGCCAAGATTGAATTAGACAAAAAAGCATAAGCAGTAACTTTATAAGGGGGCTTGCCCCCTTTTTTTATGACCCTTGAAGAAGAAATAAAGCAATCGAAGTTTAGAAACGTACAACAAAAAGCGATTCTTAATATTCTTTTTACTTCCAACTGGATTCAAAACAAACAGAAAGAATTTTTTGAACCCTTTGGAATTACTGGTCAACAATACAATATCCTGAGAATACTAAGAGGCCAGCACCCAAACCTAATCTCAGGCGCTGAGATTAAAAGTAGAATGCTGGATAAAAATTCTGATGTATCACGTTTGCTTGATCGACTTATAGGGAAAAACCTCGTTTCAAAAAGTCAATGCCCAAACGATAAACGTGCCTCCGATATTCTGATCACAGAATCAGGCTTGAGTCTTTTAGAAAAACTAGATTCTTCCATCAACAATCTTGATACAAAACTCAATTCACTTTCTGAAGAAGAAGCAAATCAGCTTAGCACGCTATTAGACAAAAGTCGCGACTAGATTTTGGCCATTTCTTCTTTTACAAAATCCATAAGCTCTTTAATATACGCCCGACTAAAATCGAATTTAATATTAGCTGCTTTATAAATTTCGGGTATAGTAGTGAGGTTACCTAATTTTAGTGCATTCATATAGCCTTGCAGCCCTTCTTTATTATTGCGTTTATAGTTGCGCCATAAAGCAATAGCACCCAACTGAGCCATTCCATACTCGATATAATAAAAAGGAACTTCGTATAAGTGAAGTTGCTTCTGCCACATATAATCTCGGTTCTCTTCTAATCCACTCCAGTCTGTTTCAGTATCTGCAAATCTTGCAAACACTTTATTCCATAGTTTTACCCTTTCTTCATACGAGTGTTCAGGTTTTTCATATAGTCCATGTTGAAACTGATCAATGGTAGCAACCCAAGGCAAGGTTTCGATAATATCCTCCAACTGTTCAAGCTTCGCCCGTTTTAAATCAGCTTCATTGGGAAAGAAGATATCCCAGGTATCCATCGAAATCAATTCCATCGACATAGAAGCAAGCTCGGCTACTTCCATGGGTGGCGATTTAAAATCAGCTAACGAAAGATCTTTCGTTAAAAAATTATGAACCGCATGCCCACCTTCGTGCATAATGGTTGTCATGTCGCGCATCGTAGAAGTGGCATTCATAAAAATAAATGGCACACCAATTTCGCTTAGCGGATAATTATAACCACCGGGTGCTTTTCCTTTCCGTGATTCCAAATCAAGGTGTCCCATTTCTTTCATAATTGAAAGGCATTGACCTAAAAATGGATCTAATCTGCGAAAGCTTTCAATTGATTTCTCAGTAAGATCATTTCCATTTTCAAAAGCCTTTAACGGTTCGCGACCTAACGGGTCAACCGCTTTGTCCCACGGCCTAAGGCTCGATACTTTTAATTGTTGCTTCCTCTCTTTGCTTAACCCATTCAAAATAGGAACAACCTCGCCCGCTATCGCATCATGAAAATCAAAACAATCTTGTGGTGTGTAGTCGAATCTTCCGTATGACTTGAACATATAATCGCGGAAATTCTTTTGATCTGCATTTAAAGCAGCTTGATGTCTTAAAGAAATTAATTTTGAAAACAACGCATCCAGAACTTCTTTATCCTTTAATCGTCTTTCGGAAATTTTATGATATACTTCCTCACGCTTGGCGCGATCTGTTGATTGTAAAATAACACCAGCTTGCTGAAGTGTAAGTTCTTTCCCATCAATCTCGACAGACATAGCCCCATTCAGTTTCGCATACTTCTGAGTTTCAGTATTTATTTCTGTAAACACGGCTATGTTCTTTTCCCGAAACAGCTCAATATCTTTTTTGAGATTTCGAATTAGAATTTTAAAACCCGGCTGTGATTCAAGCTTTTTCAGAAATGGGCTTGCGGCCAATTTTTTATTGAGCAAATCATTGTAAGGCGCAATTTGTGGTTGAATATTTTCAATAAAATCCTGATAGCTTTTGCTATTGGCTTCATTGTCGGTATGGCATGTCATCCGAATATATCGCCAGCCCAGGTCTTCACTAATTATGGATTCTAGTTCACTCCTATCACTAAGCCAATGCCTTAAAGCTTCATTTGTTTCTGTAGGTCGGGCTTCAAGATTATCATAATAAGGCTTTAGATTTTCCCATGTAGTAATTTTAAATTCCTCAGGTAAAAATGAGCGCTTAGGTCGTTTTGGTATTTCAATAGCTTCAGTCATAGTAGATAATGTTTCAAGTGGCAAATTAACAATTAGTCATAAAACCATAGTCAAATCTTTTTCTTAACTTCCATCGGAAAACCAAAAACCATGAGATATTTATTATTTGCGATCATTCTACTGGCTGCATGCACTGCAAAAGAAACAAAAACTATTGGCAGCATTGAACGCCTTGATTCTGAACTTGACGATTTAATTTCAACATCAGCAGTTATTGAAATTATTGGCGAAGGTTATGAGTGGAGCGAAGGCCCGGTGTGGGTCGCTAAAGAAAACATGCTTCTTTTTTCGGATGTACCTAAAAACATCATTTATAAATGGACGGAAGCAAAAGGTGTTGAGCCTTATCTAACTCCATCGGGCTTTACCGGAACAGAAACTACTTCGCGCGAACCGGGTTCTAACGGATTAATCATTCACAACGACTCGTTAATTTTATGTCAGCATGGGGATCGCAGAGTTGCAAAAATGAATTCATCACTCAATGATCCTAAACCTCAATTCATTACTGTGGCAGCAACGTACAATGGCAAAAGGTTTAGCAGTCCTAACGATGCTGCTTTCAGAAATAACGGTGATTTATTCTTTACCGATCCGCCTTATGGACTTGGAAAACAAAATGATGATCCTGAGAAAGAGCTACCCTACAACGGAGTTTACCGGGTATCGCAATCAGGTGTGGTTTCCATATTAATTGATTCAATAACCCGACCAAATGGGATTATTTTTTTACCGGGCGATAAAAAATTCATTGTCGCCAATTCTGATCCTGAAAAAGCAATTTGGTATGAGTTTGCACTGAATGAAAAAGATTCTGTGCA
>JBBSBG010000187.1:0-6306 GCA_038251495.1 Cytophagales bacterium | reverse complement strand
TTAGGTTTCTTCGTGAATCTTTGAGCCTTTGAGCCTTCGTGGTTTAAAAGTTTCATTAATCAATCACATTATAAATAATCTTCCCATCAAAAACAGTTAGCATCACTTTGGTTTGCGATGTTAACATCGGATCAATTGTAAATAAGTTTTGCGAGAAAACAATTACATCGGCCAACTGACCTATTTTTATTTTTCCTTTTTTCCTTTCTTCAAATGAAGAGTAAGCGCCTGCCGATGTATACGCTTTCATTGCTTGCGCGATAGAGATTTTCTGTTCTGGTATCCATCCCGTTTCAGGGAAGCCGCTTGGTGTTCTTCGGGTTACAGCAACATGAATTCCTCGAATTGGATTGATATCAATACAAGCAGGCCAATCACTGCTATAAACCAGATACGCATGTTGCTTCAACAGTTCATTCCATGCAAACGACCAAGGCAATCGTTGTTCACCAATTGCCTTCGCCCACACATCTACTGTTGCTGGGTCCGCATGAATCGGCTCCATAGAAGGCATTACATTTAACTGAGCAAATCGTGGAATGTCATCAGGTGAAACTGTTTCAATGTGCTCAACTCTATGTCTCGAATCACGCTTGCCATTTGCTTTTGCAGCGTTTTCATAGGCGTTCAAAGATTCACGCACGCCTAAATCGCCAATAGCGTGTGTATAAATTCTAAAACCATTTTTATCAAAAGCGGAAATCAGTTGCTGGTATTTTTCCAACGGCACAGCCAGTTGCCCAATAGCCAGCGGATTGCTTGCAGGAATGTCCGCATAGGGTTCTATCATATAAGCAGTGTGCGATTCAATCACGCCATCAATCATAAACTTGATTGCATCTGCGCGTAGCATCGGGTTATTGAATCCAACGCTGTCTTTAAGTTTAGTGAACAACGCAATGTCTTCATCAGTTGTCTTTTCGTTTGCGGAAAACGCAGCGGCATATCGCATCGTCAATTCTCCGATGTTCAAAAGTTCTTTGAATAGATTTACCTCTTCTGCGGTTCCATTTGCATTTTGAACACTCGTAATACCCAGCGAAGCCGCGAGTTTCATGCCTGCGCGCAACGCATTTAGTTTTTCCGTTTTTGTCAACTCAGGAATATGTTTTGAAACCAAACCCATTGCGCTTTCGCGGAGTGCACCCGTTGGCTCACCATTTTTATCAAACACAATTTCTCCGAAGCCATTATATTTTGTTGTTCTATCAACGCCCGCAAGTTGCAATGCTTTTTTATTTGCCCAGCCGCTGTGGCCGTCATAGGCCTTTATAAACACCGCTACCTCATTAGAAATATTGCGTAATGTTTCAGAATCTGGTAATCCATTTGGAAAAGATGTGTATTGCCAACCACGACCTGTAATCCATGCTTTCGCATTATTATCCTTAATAAATTGATTTACCCGATCAGCAACTTCTTTGGGGTTGCTCGTGCCAAGCATATCCACTTCGGCAAGGCCTAACGACCCACTTAGAAAATGTGTGTGAGCATCATTAAATCCGGCCGTTACTAATTTCCCTTTTAAATCAATCACTTCGGTTTTTGAACCAGTTAATTTTTTGATCTCCTCCGATTTTCCAACAGCAATAATTTTATTTGCCTTAATGGCAATTGCTTCTTCAAAGGCATCATCACTTTCGCCTGTCCATACTTTGCCATTAAGAAGTACCAGATCAGGAGCGTGCTGATTTGTGCATGAGGCAAACAGTGTGGTTATGACAATAAGCGCAGCGACTTTATATGAGATTGACATTAGCATTTAAATTTTGATGTAAATTAACTCTATAATGGATTGTGTCCTCACAGAACACAAAAAGCTAAGGCTAGACCATCCACTTCCCTTTGAAACCTTCTAAAGCCGCGGACGTAAGTGCATCCGGAATCGCCTTCATTTTTGATGGCAATTCCTTAATATTGCGGTTCAATTTTTATGAATAGGTGATTATGGCATTTGAGACAACAACAGAATTGCAGCAGGCACATCAGCAAAAAATCAAAGAGGTTTATAGCGAGGTAGCTAAAGTGGTGGTAGGGCAGGAATACATGGTGAACCGCTTGCTAGTCGGCCTATTTACCAACGGCCATATTTTGTTGGAAGGAGTGCCCGGTCTGGCCAAAACATTAACCATTAGTACCCTTGCAAAAGTTTTGCATTTAGATTTTGCCCGCATTCAGTTTACACCGGATTTGTTACCTGCCGACTTAGTGGGCACGATGATCTATAATCAGAAGGAAGGAAAATTTGAAGTAAAGAAAGGGCCGATCTTCGCAAACATAATTTTGGCTGATGAAATAAACCGTTCGCCAGCCAAAGTTCAGTCAGCCTTGCTCGAGGCGATGCAGGAAAAGCAAGTGACTATTGGAGAAACAACGTTTGTGTTAGACAAACCATTCCTTGTAATGGCAACGCAAAACCCGGTTGAGAATGAAGGAACGTATCAGTTGCCCGAAGCACAGATCGATCGCTTTATGATGAAAGTGTTTGTGAACTATCCCACCAAAGAGGACGAACTCGAAATCATGCGCAGGATTTCAAACATGGGCTTTAGCTACGAAGTAAATCCAATTCTTACCAAAGAAGATATTTTTTCTATTCGCGGTGAAGTGAATAAAGTGAAGATTTCAGAATCGTTGGAAAAATATATTATTGAATTGGTGACTGCTACCCGCAAACCCAAAGAATATAAACTCGATCATGAAGCGCAATACATTCAGTTTGGGGCATCGCCACGCGCAAGTATAAACATGAATCTTGCAGCCAAAGCTGTTGCCTTTATGGATGGGCGCGATTATGTGTTGCCTGAAGATATTAAGGAGATAGCGCTTGATGTAATGAACCACCGCATCATTCTTAATTATGAAGCCGAAGCCGACAATGTGAATACAGCGGATATTGTAAAAGCACTGCTTACCAAAGTGCCGATTACCAAGTAATTCGTTTCACATCAACTCTTGATAGAAATTTATCTAGTCAAACGAGTATAAATTTTATCGGGCTAAATAACCACCGTCTATCGGGTAATAACTTCCGGTAACGAAGGAAGACTTATCACTACTTAACCAGTAAATTAATTCTGCCACTTCTTCACTCTTGCCAAGACGACCGATAGGATGCAATGCAACTAGCTGTTTTTTCATTTCAGCATCTAATGCATCTAACAGAGGAGTTTCAATAAATCCAGGCCCCACGGCATTTACCCGAATACCCTGTGCGGAATATTCAAGTGCAGCTGCCTGAGTAAGACCAACAACACCATGTTTAGCTGCTGTATACCCAGCCGAGCCGGCAAAACCAACAGAGCCCAGAATGGATGAAATGTTTACGATGCTGCCGCTACCATTTTTTAACATCGCCTTGATCTGATATTTCATGCCATAGAAAAGACTATTGAGATTTATGCCTATTACTTTTTGCCAGCCTTCAATACTCATGTCAGCAATGGGATTTAATTCACCGCCAATACCCGCATTGTTAACAGCAACATCGAGTTTGCCATAGGTGTTGACTGCGAAATTCACCAACGCCTCCATCTCTTCTGGTTTGGAAACATCAGTCTTGAAGAATATTGCTTTTCCTCCCGCGGCTACAATACTTTCTGTTGTAGCTTTTCCTGCTTCTTCCTGGATGTCTGAGAGTACAACCTGAGCACCCTGCTTGGCAAATAATTCTGCGGTTGCTTTACCAATGCCTGATGCGGCACCGGTAATCATTACGGTTTTATTTTTCATAATTCAAAGTTTTGCGATTTAACTGATTTGAACGAGTAATGTATTCTTAAACCCGCAAAGCGATTATGATGGAGATCATTACTAATATTGATTTTTATCATCAATACTTTCACTAAGTTGAACATTGCGCTCTTCTTACTTTCAAGATCACGAGGTACCGATCTAAAAAACCAAGTTTAGATTTATTCATAAGTAGGGTTGGCGATGGTTATGCTTTTACCTGAGAAAAAGCATAGAAAATCTCTTTTCCAATTTGATGCACGCGCTCTGCATACTTTTCAGCTTCTTGTGGTGTTCCATCAAATTCTTTCGGGTCATCATAGGTAAGGGGAATTCTTCCGGAAGCCCCAAGCACCAACGGACAATTCTCATCGGCATGCGAGCACGTCATGATGGCTGCAAAATCTTTAGTGTGGTTGAAGGGATCATCGTATGTTTTGGAAAACGCAATGACAGGTTCTGCACCATCCGCATAACGAACCTCATAAACTGGATTTGCATCTTCTTTCGTTTTGGTGATGATGAAGCCCGCATCTTTCATCGCTTTTACCGCGCGCGGATTGAATGCGGTAGCCTCTGTGCCACCCGAAAAACAATGCACATTTTCAATTCCATAATAAGCAGCCGCGGCTTGTGCCCAAAGTTGAGCGATATGACTTCTACGCGAGTTATGGGTGCAGATGAAATTGAGATCAATTGCAACATTCAATTTCTGCTTTTGTTGAATGAAGTCAGTTAGTTGCTGAAGGACGGTTTTGCGTTCTGTTAAAATTTCCCGAAACTGAGTTTCAAACTCTTGAATTTGTTTTTTAAGCTTTGTTCTTAAAAGGTGTTTCATAGAACGAAAATTTTATTTATCGCAATATTACGATAGGTTGAGTACTAACAGATATTATCCAAATCTTAATTTCTTTACCAATTCGTTACCCCTATGTTATTCTGAATTAGTCACTAACTGCCTCACTTTCATTTGTATTATCGTATAATAGATGATAAATATTTTACTGAAGAGGCCGCTTTTTACCACGCATTTCCCATTCTGTTTAACAATTCGGTAACATACCCATACCAACAGGGTAATATTGTTAGCTGACCTTTGCGGGAAATATGACAACCACTATGAGTCGTTACTTCTTCCCCTCAGTATTTCTTGTTTTAATATCCACTCTTACCTACGCCCAAAACGGTAGTATTGAAGGCACAGTAACCGATGTAAAAAGCCAGGAGACAATTGTTGGTGCCAACGCAGTAATACAAGGCACCACCGTGGGCGCAGCTACTGATATTGATGGAAATTTTGTAATCCCAAACGTGAGGCCGGGAGTATACACGATAGTAGTTTCTTTTGTTACCTATAAAACTCACACTATTACTGACGTGGTTGTAGAAAGCGGTAAAAAAACAACCTTAACAGTTCCTTTGGCAGAAGATGTTGCTGAATTGGAGGAAATAATTGTTACCGCTAAAAAGGAAATCGCTACCGATTTAAACCTTTTGCAGTCTATTAAAGAAGCCAAGTTGGTGGTTAGCGGTATCTCATCAGAACAAATTACTAAGCTACCGGATCGTGATGTTGCTCAAATTGCGCAGCGAGTTCCGGGAATAACGATTGTTGACAACCGATTTGTAATTGTGCGTGGGCTTCCGCAGCGCTACAATCAGGTAATGATAAACGGAGCCATTGCTCCTTCCACAGAAATTGATACACGATCTTTTTCATTTGATTTGATACCGGCAAGTAACATTGATCAAATGCTTATTTATAAATCTGGAACAGCCGAGCTTCCGGGTGATTTTGCTGGGGGCGTAATTCAGTTAGTAACTAAACAACCTGCTTATGAACCCTTCATAAGTTTTGGATTAAACTTTGGCTTCAGAACAAACACTACTTTTAAAGATCGCTATACTTCGGAAGGCAGTGGCACCGACTTTTTAGGATTCGATAATGGATTTCGTGATATTCCGAGTGGGTTTCCTTCAACCAATACCATAGTTGATTTGCCTAAAAACTCAGTTGAATTAGAACAGGCGGGTAAATCGTTGACCAACAACTTTGCACCACAAAAACGCCAAACCCCAATAGACAGGGGATTTAATTTCACTACCTCTCAGAATTTTAAAGCAGGCCGACTTAAGTTTAGCAACATTACTTCACTTGCCTACTCCCAAAGCTATCAATACACACAAGCAGATTTTTTAAGGTATAATGAGTTTACGCCAACCTCAGCCACCAAAAGGTTTGAGTATAAAGACAATTTCTATAGTCAGGATACAAGAATTAATATAATGCATAACTGGGTGATTGACTTAAATGATCGCTCTAAGATTGAGTTTAAAAATCTTTTTGTTCAACTAGGTGAGCATGAAACTACCATCCGAACGGGAGACGATAAAATTCAGAACCCAAACTTCGATAGGGTGAATTATGCCTACCATTATTTGGCGCGTTCAATTTATAGCGGTCAGTTAGAAGGCACCCATAAATTAGGCGATGGCACTGCATCACTTAAGTGGGTTGCCGGGTTAAATTATGTCAATCGAAACGAGCCGGACTTTAGAAGATTCAGAACCTTT
>JBBSBG010000186.1:0-6351 GCA_038251495.1 Cytophagales bacterium | reverse complement strand
GCGCCTTAGCAACTCATACTCATAGCCCATGGTGCGGCCTTTGTAAATGAAATAACTGATGGAGTTATTGTCGACTAAGGCAACGAGATTACCCCGTTTGCGAATGGCATCGAGATCAAGTTCTACTTGTGGTTCTTTCGCAAACTCGTCTTTGGCAACTGGTTTTTGGCAACTATATAGACAAGAAAGTGCAAAAAGAAGCGAAACAGACAATCCGCATCTTTGGGTCATAAAATGAAGATACAGGTTTGCCGATCAATAAAAAAGGGGTCGTTGGACCCCTTTTTTTTATTGATATGTATCGACTAGTTAAAGATGTAGCGTATACCTATTTGCATCTGCCAAACATCTCCTAAAGTCGTGCTTGTACCATAGGTTGTTGTTGGAAGCTGACCGTTCACTGCACTAAAGCGATAGGTTGGAACTCCAGCTGTGATGTTTCTAAGTTCAAGTGGGCTTGAATTTAATATTCTATCGCCAACACCCCATTTGTTATTCAACATGTTAGTGAAATTAATAACATCGGCACGCAACTGAATTGTATTTCTCTTGCCCTTAACGTCAACAAAAAACTCTTGAACAAAGGTAAGATCGAGGGTATTAACCCAAGGCATTAATACTCCGTTACGCTCAGCATATTGCCCTCTGCGTGTGCTTAGATAGTCATCCTGATTAATATAGGCATCGAATGCTGCTGATTGCTCCGCTGCTGTGAAAGTAACGGGATTTCCAGCAACCGTAATTGTGTAATTTTGGAACACGATCTCGCTTGCATCCTTGGGTACATACAGTAGGTCGTTGCTAAATTGCTGATCACCATTCAAATCACCATTTACTCTGTAAGAAAAACGGCCTTGATTTTTAGCCTCGTAGAATAGCGAAAGTTGTGATGCGAAATGGCCACCATATTCTTTTCTATAAGACAAGGCACCGATAATACGATGTCTCAAATCGTTATTAGAAAAAGCTGAAACAGGTAAATTATTTCCATTCACAGAGAAGTTATCTCTCCATGACGAGAATGCAATTGATCCTGCACTCATAAGGTCTTTTGTATTGCTATAGTTGTAAGCAACCATTGTATATAAACCCTTAGTTGTTGGCCTTTCAAACTTAAGAGTACCGGAATATCCTCGTCCTTTGTTTGTATTCTTCAACAAAATTGCATCCGTAACATTATCATTAACCCGGTTGGCATTGTTTTGCGGATTGCCACCCAATCCCAAACCTGGGTAGGTAGGGCGGTTATCAGCACCACTTAATGTTCCACTGGTTGGCTCTAAGTTAGCATTGATATACATTACGTTATTAACCTCTTTGTTGTAAATGAATTCGGCTGTACCAATAATACCGTAAGGCAATTTCTTATCAATTGCAATGTTGGTTTTCCAGGTTTGTGGATACTTAAAGTTTCTATCCGAAACCGCAACATTGTAAGATGCCGCAGGTTGACCCGGGTTAGGCGGCAAATTGTATTCTGTTACATTATCGCTGAAAGGATAGGTAGCAGTTGTATTGTCTGCGCGCAAAGAACCGGTAAGAATACCATTGTTACTCATCTGGTTCGAAATCCAAACGAAAGCTGGTCTTCCTGAGAAAACACCCGTTCCACCTCTTACTTGCAAGGAGCGATCTCCCATAACATCCCAATTAAATCCAACACGAGGAGAAATTAAGGCCTGAGTTTTTGGTAACTCGGACGTGCTAATATTTATTGGATCTCCATTTTCATCCTTAAAAGTATAACCCGTTACTTGTGTATTCTCCAAAGCAGTTTGCTTAAACGATGGAATATCCACACGCAAGCCTGCGGTCAATTTGAAATTAGAAGTTACTTGAAATTCATCTTGTAAATAAAAACCAATTTGACGGGCATTGGTGGTAGCTGTTGGCAACGCACTGTTGGCAAGATTAGAATAGGTCAACTGATATCGTCTAAGCGCTGGGTTGTTAAGCGCATTAGCATCTGTGTCGTTGTAAAAATCCTGAAGTGAGTTGTACACAAACTGGCCATAATAAGTTGGGGTAAATGTGTTTTCAAACTTGAATGCTTCAAAGTTTACACCGGCAGTTAACGTATGCTTTCCTGCATAGTAGGTAAAGTTGTCCTGAAACTGCCAGGTATTGGTGTTTAGAACGTTATTTGGTGTAAATGGCTCGTATCCGAAGTTGGTATAGTTTCTTCCACCTTCCAAAATATCAACCAATGGAAATATGCCACCCAAGCTACTTCTGTAATCTCTATTTGCAGTAAACCCTGCAATTACATTGTTCGAGAACCGATCTCCTAAAAAGTTATGCTCGGCAATAATTGAATTGATATCGTTGTTGATCACATAGTTTGCGTTCTGAAAATTCATGGCAAACCCATTATCTCTTCGACCATTGAATGAACCACTATTGCTGGTAGGAACGTCCCTTGACGACTTCAAATAATTATAACGTACGCTGAATTTACTGCGCTGACTCATGTTGTAGTCCAATCTAATTAATGCCTTATCGCTTCTTGTCGCTAGCGTATAATTTTCATAAGCACCTGTGCTATAGCCGAAAGTATTTTGAAGGTAAGTACTCAACGCATCTAAATCAGAAGCTAATACTCTTGACACGTTGGCAGCATTGTCGTTAACGCCCGGCCTTAAGGCTTGAAAGTTTGTGGCGGGATCATCTCTTCTTTCCTGTTCGCCATTGATAAAGAAGAATAATTTATCCTTTATTACAGGACCACCCAACCTAAATCCTTGTTGCTTTACATTGAAATCTTGAGTGATTACTTCTTGATCTTTTGCCTTACTGCCAACAAATTTTTCATTTCTTGTATTGTAGAAAACAGACCCAGAAAACTCGTTTGTTCCACTGCGTGTTACCGCATTTACACCCGCACCGGTAAAACCACCTTGACGAACGTCAAATGGGGCAATATTTACTTGCACTTCTTGAATCGCATCAAGCGAAATGGGTGTTGAGTTAGTCTGCCCACCGGGTACATCAGACAAACCAAAACTGTTATTGAAAATGGAACCATCAATGGTTAAGTTGTTGAACCTTGAATCAGCTCCACTAAAAGAACGGCCATTGGCCTGCGGAGTTAAACGAGTGAAGTCTGAAATACTTCTGCTTAGTGTTGGCAATGAGTTAATAGTAGCCACATTGATGTTTGTACTTGCGCCAGTGCGCTCATCGTTCAACAATGCATTTGTGGAAACAACTACTTCCTGAAGTTCAGTGCCCGTTTCGGCTAATTTTGTATTGAGTACAAAGTTCTGACCCAACGAAAGATTTATTCCTTCGATTGAATAATCCTGATAGCCTACAAACGTAACCGTTACTTTGTAAGGTCCACCTATGCGTAACCCTGGAAGCGTAAATCTTCCATCATTACGACTTGAAGACCCATAAACAGATCCTGACGGCACGTGCACCGCAACAATGTTTGCTCCGGGAAGCCCAGCGCCCGCACCATCTGTAACCTCGCCCGTAATTGTGGCGGTCGTTACTCCTTGCGCAAACCCAGCCGTTAAGGCTGCGAATACGAAGACTAAAAACAGTAAAATTTTCCTCATAATAATTGGTTTAGTGTGTCCTATTGAAGGGGCAAAAGTATCCTTTTGACCCGTTAAAAAAACACTGGCTATTTTAAATCTTTCCAACATTTTGTTAACAATTTAGTAACCCACTAAACCACTGGTACTATAACGGTTGCAGGCCAATTAAAAATTTTACTACTTCCGCTTCTATAAAATCGATTAAATGAAAAAAACCTCCTTTTTACTACTTCTGTTGATAGTTTGTTTTGGTGCATTACTGGCTCAAACAGACCTATCTTACTACCTGCCACCGCAGGTAAAATACGATCCTGCCATCCCAACTCCCCAATCAATTATTGGGCATGAAGTAGGCGAATGGCACGTAACCCACGACAAATTGGTCAATTACATGATGGCACTAGACAAGGCCTCTGACCGGATTAGTCTGCAAATTATCGGCTATACTTACGAAGCGCGGCCCTTATTATTGCTAACCATTACAGCTGCTAAAAATCATCAAAATATTGAATCACTTAGAACCCAGCATCTACAACTGGGTGATGCCTCGAAATCAGGCTCACTGGATGTTAAGAGTATGCCCGCAGTATTTTATATAGGCTGTTCTATCCATGGCAATGAAGCAAGTGGCGCCAATGCCGGCTTGATAATGGCTTACCATTTAGCCGCTGCACAAGGGCCCGAAATTGAAAAGTATCTTGAAAACACCATAATACTTTTTGATCCCAGCTTTAACCCGGATGGCTTGCAACGATTTTCGGCTTGGGTAAACTCACGCAAGAGTAAATTGGTATCTGCCGATCCTAACGACACCGAGCACAATGAGGCCTGGCCGGGTGGCCGCTTCAATCACTATTGGTTCGATCTTAACCGCGATTGGTTAGTGGCGCAAAATCCCGAAAGTCAAGCGCGCGCAAAACAATTTCAAGCGTGGCGACCGAACGTACTTACCGACCATCATGAACAAGGGACTAATGCTACATTCTTTTTTATGCCTGGCGTTCCTTCACGCGTCAATCCGCTTACGCCCGATAAAAATCAAGAGCTTACTAAAAAAATGGGTGAGTATCATGCCAAGGCGTTGGACGAGATAGGGTCCTTATACTTTACACAAGAAGGGTACGATGATTTCTATTATGGAAAAGGTTCAACCTTTCCGGATGTGCAGGGCTCCATTGGAATTTTATTCGAGCAAGCAAGTTCTCGCGGCCACGCACAAGAAAGTGTGAATGGAGTTTTAAGATTTCCGTTCACCATTCGCAATCATTTTACCACCATGCTTAGTTCGTTGAAGGCAACCAACGAAATGCGCGAAGAACTGCTGGCCTATCAGCGCGACTTTTTTAAAACCGCTTCCGCGGAAGCTGCTAAAGATCCCGTTAAGGCCTACTTGATTGGCTCGAAAGATAAAGCGCGGGTATATGAGTTTGCTGAAATGGCGTTGCGTCAAAAAATAGATGTGTACAAAATTTCTTCCAATCAAACCATCAATGGAAAGTCGTTCGACAAAGAATCAAGTTTTTTAATTCCTCTCAATCAAACACAATACAAACTGATACATGGCATGTTTGATCGCCAATTGAAATTTAAAGACAGCATCTTCTATGACATTTCAAGCTGGACGTTGCCCCTTGCGTTTGGTCTTGATTATGAAGAAATAAAATCGGCACCTGTGTTGGGCGAAAAAATTACTGAAGCAAAACTACCTGCCGGTAAAATAATTGGTACTGGCGATTATGCCTACGCCATTGAGCCTTATGGCTATTATACATCGCGCGCCATGTATAAGTTACTTGATAAAAAAGTTAGAGTTAAAGTTGCTACCGAAGTCTTTCATGCCAATGGTAAAAAGTTTGATCTTGGGTCGCTTATGATTTCGGTCGACAATCAAGTATTAGGGCCGGATCAAATTCAGGTGCTGATGAAAGAGATAACAGAAGTGGATGGCGTAGATGTTTTTGCGCTAAGCACCGGCCTCGATTATCAAGGAGTGAGTTTAGGCAGCAGTTCATTTTATGCAGTTGCAAAGCCTGTGATTGCCATGCTGGTAGATGATGGTGTTTCGCCAACCGATGCTGGTGAGTTGTGGCACTTGCTGGATACACGTTTTCAATTGCCTGTAACATTAATTCCGATTAGTGTTTTCAATCGCGCGTCTATTGATAAGTACACTACTATACTAATGCCGGAAGGAAATTACACTGACATTAATGACAAGGCAAAAGAAAAATTAAAAGGCTGGGTGCAGGAAGGTGGCGTGCTAATTGGTTTTGAACGTGCGTTAAATTGGTTTACCGCAAACAACTTTGGCAAGTTTGAAGTAAAGAAAGATGACGATGCAAAGGCTGATAAAAATCCCGCCAAGGCAAAACCTTATGGTGATCTTGAGAATACCCTCCGTGCGCAGCAAACAAGCGGTGCCATTTTTGAAGCCGATGCAGATCTTACGCATCCACTTATGTATGGCTATACATCATCTAAGATTGCCTTGTTTAAAGCAAACAATATCTTCATTCAAAAGGCAACAGGGGCTTACTCCAACCCATTGACGTATGGAGCTTCACCCCTACTGAGTGGCTACATCACCAAACCTAATTTAGATAAACTGAAAAACTCGAGTGTGATGGGAACAGCGGCTATAGGAAGCGGCCGCGTGATTGGCTTTACTGAGAACATGGCCTTTCGTGCATTTTGGTTTGGCACGAATAAGATTTTACTGAATGCAATTTTTTTAGGGCCAATGATTAGCTCGCAAGCGAGTAGATAAATAATTGACAATGGATAATTGACAGTTGACAATGATTGC
>JBBSBG010000185.1:0-6372 GCA_038251495.1 Cytophagales bacterium | reverse complement strand
TGCAAAAGATAACATCTTAAAATAATAATAGACAGTCTTAACTGCCTATTATTATTTTACACTCTTTCTGACGCTGAGTCCGGTCGAGTGTTGATTAAATTTTGCCAGATAATTCTTTGCTAGCTTTAAATTTAGCAACTTTCTTAGCTTTAATCTTAATGGTTTCACCTGTTTGAGGATTGCGACCTTTGCGGGCGGCTCTTTTCGAAACAGAGAAAGTACCGAAGCCGACAAGGATAAGCTTGTTACCTGACTTGAGGGTTTTAGTTACACCTTCCATGAAAGATCCAAGGGCGGCAGTAGCTTGTACTTTAGTGATGCCAGCATCTTCGGCAATCTTGCTAACTAATTCAGCTTTATTCATAATGTGTTTGATAGGGTTTATAATATAGGGCGCAAATTTAGATTGTTTTTGATCTAAAAAAATATTTTGGTGAGTTTCTCAAAAAAGATTATTAACGCAAAACCCAATGTTGACAGGGCTTTCCATAGATTGACCAATAGTTTATTAGGTTATAACTCACCGTATTGATAACTTGAAAGCAATTGCCGTAAACTTCTAATTCTGAAATGATTACTAACTTAATTCTTTCATTTATTTTTTCTCCCTTTTACCAAAATGAAGTGCCTTATAAAGCCTCCGAAGAGTTTGAATTGAAGGTGAATTATATTTTCAGAGACCGCCCCCCCATTGATAGAGAAATAGTAATAAATGACAAACTTTCCAAAATTAATTCAAGCCCATTGGCTTACCTTCTTGTCGAACTCAAGGTGCTAGAGCTTTCTGATCAAGAGATCCGCATACGTGTTGTTAATAACAACGGTGATCTTATTTTTAATCGTAAGGCAATAGCAGGCACAACAATTAAAATAGACTGGGGCTATACTGAGGATATAAAAGAGAAGTTAGCGCCTAATGAGTTTACAGTTTTCTTCAATGATCCCAACAAAAAAACGGTTAGCAAAATCTACCTTACCATTCAAGATGATGGCATTTTTTCGGTGAACGGTGAGAAGCGCGGAAAATTTTAGTTCGTATTTCCGTTAATACCATGATGAAGCCGTTCATTTACCCATTCGGGTGTATAATTATTTTTTTCTTTATTTCACGTATTAAATCAACCACATGCGATTAATTTTTTTACTACTAATACTGTTCGGCTCTTGTATTTCAAACGCTCAACACAAGCAGCCCGGTTCTTCTGAGATTAAACTGAAACTCAAAAAATTAAATTTTCTTGGATCGGTTCTATATGTAGCAGCTCACCCAGATGATGAAAACACGCGCGCAATCACATACCTGGCTAATGATCGACTAGCATCCACAGCTTATTTATCCATGACACGCGGAGATGGTGGTCAAAATTTAATTGGCTCCGAGATTGGAGAATTACTCGGTCTTATCCGCACGCAGGAATTATTAGCTGCAAGACGCATCGATGGTGGACAGCAGTTCTTTACACGTGCAATTGACTTTGGATTTTCCAAGAACTATCAGGAGACTTTGCAGATTTGGGGCAAAGAGGAAATTCTTTCGGATGTGGTTCAAATTATTCGCCAGTTTAAACCCGATGTTATTCTTACACGCTTTCCAGCCGATGAACGCGCTGGTCATGGTCATCATACCTCATCGGCTATTCTTGCGGAAGAGGCATTTGATATAAGTAATGATCCTAAAACATTTCCCGAACAGGTTGAAACTTTTGGTCTGTGGCAGGTTAGTGCTTTGTATACAAACACTGGCCGCTGGTGGAATCAAACAATTAATGCAAGTACGCCCGGTATCATTACCATGAATGTAGGAACCTATAATCCTTTGCTTGGAAAATCTTATTCTGAAATCGCAGCTGAAAGTCGGACGTCACATAAGAGTCAAGGATTTGGATCATCAGGAAGTCGGGGTGACTCGCAAGAATTTTTTGAGTTCGTAAAAGGCGATAAAGCCGACAAAGAAATCTTCGAAAAAGTAAACACCACCTGGATGCGCGTAAAGGGCAGTGAAAAAGTTCAGCAGCTAGTGTCAAAAGTTATTTTGGAATTTAATGAAGATAATCCTGCGGTTAGCGTTCCATCTCTTCTTGAATTGCGAAAGCAGATTAGCCTGCTTGAAAATTCAGTATGGAAAACTCGAAAATTGAAAGAAGTTGATCAATTGATCATAGATTGCACGGGGCTATACCTAGAAGTGAAAGCCATCAACTACACTGTTACGCCTGGTCAACAAGTAACTTTATCGGTTGAGGTTATTAATCGATCAGCAACTTCTATCTCATTGAATAAAATTGCAAGCAAGCAACTTGGTCTTGATACAACACTTTCACTTTTGTTGGCAAACAATTCATCGCATACTTTTAAATCCACAAAATCACTTACCAGCGATGCAGCGTACTCATCACCTTATTGGCTAAAGGATTCTCATCCAATTGGGTTGTTTACCGTTCAGGATAAATTATTGATTGGAAAACCTGAGAATGATGCGGCTATAAATGTGGAAGCGGAATTTTCTGTTCAAGGTGAGAAGTTAGTGCTAGCTACTCCCATCATTTATAAATGGACGGATCCGGTGCGTGGCGAATTGATGCGACCTGTTGAGATAGTGCCGCCTGTGTTTGTAAACTTTCCACAGCGAGTAGTAGTTTTTAAAGATCAATCTCCTAAATCCATAAATGTCCTGGTAAAGTCGGCCTCTCAAAAAAAGATTTCTGGAAACTTAACATTGGATTTGCCTGCAGGATGGAAGAGCGAACCCACTACAATTGCTTTTGAATTGTCAAAGTTGAATGAAGAGAAAACACTCACATTTAATGTAGTTGGAGGTAAAGCAGAGGTTGACGGCATTATTCGCGCTGTTGCAGAGGTTGACAGCAAGGCATATTCATACTCGCTTCAGCAGATAAACTATGATCATATTCCCATGCAAACTCTCTTACCTGAGGCTAAAGTAAGAGCACTTCGGATCAATATAAATAAAGAGGGTTCTGTTATTGGCTACATCAAAGGTGCTGGTGATGATATTCCGGCAAGCTTGAGAAACCTTGGCTACGAGGTTTGGGAAATGAAAAATGAAGAAGTTACGGAAGCCAATCTGAAAAGAGTCAACGCTGTCGTATTAGGAATCAGAACTTTAAATACGAACGAACGAATTGGATTTATTATGCCAACACTTTTGAAGTATGTGGAAAGAGGTGGAACGTTGGTGGTTCAATACAATACCAATAACGATTTCGAAATGGATAAAGATAAAATAGCCCCTTATCCAATAACGCTTTCGCGAGATCGCGTTACGGAAGAAAACAGCGAAGTAAGAATTTTAAAACCCGATCATCCTGCGCTTAATTACCCTAATAAGATAACAACAAAGGATTTTGAAGGTTGGGTGCAGGAGCGAGGACTCTATTTTCCATCGGCCTGGAGCGATAAGTATGATGCATTACTTTCCATGAATGATAAAGGTGAGCCCGCTCGCAACGGAAGTCTACTAGTTGGTAAGTATGGCGAAGGGCATTATGTTTATACAGGTCTTTCCTTTTTTAGAGAATTACCAGACGGAGTTCCTGGAGCGTATAAGTTGTTTGCAAACCTGGTTTCATTGAGTAAACAAAAACCTTTGCCAAAAGAAAAAATTAAAGTGAAAAAGTAATGGTTGACGAAATAGAAAAGAAGCCACCCATTTTTGCGAAGTGGCGCAGTTGGTATTGGTTTGTTATGCTAGTATTGGCAGCACAAATCATAGTTTATTTACTCATCACAACTTCGTTTCAATGAATTATATCGACTGGATAATTTTATTCACCACGCTCGCGCTCATTGTAGCCTATGGAACCTGGAAGAGTCGTGGAAGTAAAAACATTGACGGCTATTTATTAGGGAACAAAAGTTTACCCTGGTGGAATGTTTGTTTGTCTATTATGGCCACGCAAGCAAGTGCCATCACGTTCCTGTCTACTCCGGGTCAGGCTTACGAAGATGGCATGCGGTTTTTGCAATTCTATTTTGGGTTGCCGTTGGCTATGGTGATTCTTAGCATCACCGCAGTTCCTTTGTATCATAGGTTAAAAGTTTATACAGCGTATGAATACCTGGAAACTCGCTTCGATTTAAAGACCCGCTCACTCGCGGCTTTTTTATTTTTAATGCTGCGGGGTTTATCCGTTGGGATAACTATTTATGCTCCTTCATTAATCTTGTCTGCTATTCTTGATTGGAATATTAATCTCACAACAATATTCATTGGATCACTGGTGATGATCTACACAGTAAGCGGTGGAACCAAAGCCGTGAGCATGACTCAAAAATATCAGCTAACCATTATTATGGCGGGGATGATTATTGCCGGCCTTACAGCATTTAATAAGTTGCCTAATGACATCACTTTTACGGAGGCATTTCAACTAGCCGGTGAAATGGGCAAAATGAACCTTATCAATTTATCTTTCGATTTAAGTGATCGCTACAACATTTGGTCAGGATTGATTGGTGGCTTGTTTTTATTTCTTTCATACTTTGGTGCCGATCAATCGCAGGTAGGTCGGTATTTGGGTGGCAAGTCTGTTACGGAAAGTAGACTCGGTCTGCTTTTCAACGGGCTTTTAAAAGTGCCGATGCAATTCGTTATTCTCTACATTGGTATTCTTGTTTTTGTATTCTATCAATTTAATCAGGCACCAGTCTTTCATAATCAATCGCTGAAAGACAAAGCCATGCAAACTGAGTATGCAGGAGCTATTACTGCATTAGAAGGTGAGTATGATAAAGTATTCATTGACAAAAAAATAGAAGCTGAGAATTTAATAGTAGCCATTCGTCAGGAGAATCCGGCCTTAATTGAGCAAAGCCGAGTGTCAATTGAAAAGATTCAAAAAAGTGAAAAGGAAATTCGAACACAAGTAAAAGAACAGATTTCAGCCGCGATTCCCGGTGCGAATACACTTGATAAAGATTATGTCTTTATAACGTTTGTGATGGCTTATCTGCCGCATGGCCTCATTGGATTGTTATTGGCAGTTGTTTTTTCTGCAGCCATGTCTTCAACCGCATCCGAACTTAATGCTTTAGCTTCCACCACAACGGTGGATATATATAAACGCTCGATTAAACCTTCGGCTGATGATTATCATTATGTAACAGCATCAAAATGGTTTACAGCAGGTTGGGCTGTCTTTGGGATGTTGTTTGCTTCCATTGCCAACCAGGCTGAGAACCTTATTCAGTTTGTGAACATTGTTGGCTCTATATTTTACGGAACAATACTTGGAATCTTCTTGTCTGCATTTTATTTAAAATACATAAAATCGAACGCGATATTTATTGCTGCCATCATTGCTGAGGGAGTAATTGTGTATTGCTACTTCTTTACCAAGATCGCATTCCTGCTTTACAATATTATCGGATGCCTGATTGTTGTTGTGTTAGGATTTATCTTTCAATATTTCGAAAATCAGAAAAAGCAAGTTGGTGATTAATTTTAGTAGCAATATTTTACTTCTTACATAATAGTTCACACCAATTTCATCCCTAACGGGATTCAAGCCTAAAATATCATGTTCAGTTACCGATATAACATCCCTATGGGATTTAAATTTTCTTCTAAAACATAAAAGAGTCATTTGGATAAACACTCTTATGCTAATCCTTGATTCATTTGTATTAACCTTGGTACTAATAAGTTATGGTACGATTAAAAGGCAGTCCCGATAGGGACGAAATAACGGTAGAAGTTATAATGAATTTTTATGAATCCCTTTAGGGATGATATATAAGCGTTCTAATATTTATAAGGAGAGTTTAATTGGAATAGCCAATCGAATAGAAAATTGATGACCTCCTTTAAATTCAGGATTTATATTGGGTACAGATAATCCATCATTATTGGCCATACTTTTATGAACAATAAGAGTGCGCTTTGAACAGCCATTTATTACTAATAAGAAAATTGATATAAGAAACCACCTGCTTGCCATATTACAGGCTCATCAGTTTGCAGACTAATCGAAAACTAATTTAAAAAAAAGCATCCCAATTTTATTGGGATGCTTCGTGTAAGCTAATTGACGGATTATTTCAAAGTCTTCTGAAGTTCTTCATTCATCATTTGATAATCGCGGTTGTTAGCAGTTTTCGCTGCTTCCCACGATGCTTTTGAAGTAGCAAGTGCACCTGTTTTATCACCAAGACCTTTCTGAATTCTTGCCTTCTGATACATAATCCAGAAAGCAGTTGGATTTGAAGCAGAGGCCATATTAACCCACTCAAGAGCTTGCTTCAAATCTTTTCCATTCTCAAGATAATAAACGGCTGCATTAAAATAGTTATTAGGGTTTACTTTAGTTGCTGCTTCGATCGACTTCATCACTTTGGCATCATAATCAACCG
>JBBSBG010000184.1:0-6380 GCA_038251495.1 Cytophagales bacterium | reverse complement strand
GTTCCATTAAATGTTGATCTTGAGAAAATGATGTTGCCCAATGCGCAAAAAGTATCAGATGAAATAAAAAGACTTTTGGAGTATTAACTCAGAAAGGATATCCAATACCTACATTGTAAATCACCGGCTCTTTGTTGGTATCGAACGGGCCAAAGAATTTCATTTTGTTAAGAACAAAACGATCCCCTTCTTTACGGCCAGGGTCAAATACTTTTATTCCCATATCTAACCTAAGCACCAAAAAAGAAAAATCGAATCGCAAACCAAAACCAGTGCCAATACCCAGGTGCTTATAAAAATTACCGTCAAACTTTGAGCTACCTGTCCAACTCGGTTTGATTGATCCCTCTTGAGATAGTTGAATTTGTCGAAACGACCAAACGTTTCCAGCGTCTACAAAAATAGCTCCATTAACAAACCCAAATAGTTTTCTCCTTAATTCAACGCTGCCCTCCAGCAAAATCTCCCCTGGTTTTTCGAAACTGTAGTCAAACAATCCGTCTTGACTGGCATCATTGCTAAGGTCTGGTGGCGAGGTTCCAATTCCTAATCTTCGCGGTAACCAGGCGCGCACACTATTGCTACCGCCTGCAAAAAAGTATTTTTCATAAGGCAATACTTTATTCTGACTATACGCATACCCCACACCCATATTTAATCGATAGGCAAGTATGGTATTTTTAGTCAGGACTTTGCTTCTGCGGCCATCAAGACTAAACCGGACATACCGATAAACCTCAAGACCTTGATTCTCGATAACGACCGGTTCAATTACATTAAATAATGTACCACCCGTCTCCGCCTGCATTCTAAAAAAATAGGAACTTTTTTCGGTGTTTCCATAATTGTTAGGATTCCAGGTAACCGACATAATAATACTGCTTACAAACGAGGGCTGGAACGAATTCTTAAGGTTGTTACCTTGGTTCTCTTGTAAGTCAGTGAGCAGAGCATTAAAGGCGCTATCCAGGGAAGAGCGGATAATATTTAAGTTTATAAGTGTTAAGGAATACTGAGCGGTTTGCTTGTTCTGCCACGTATAGGTGTCGGATAGGGTGGTAATAGCACGCGTGTATTCAGGTCGGTTAGTATAGGAGAACCCACCGAGCAATCGGGTACGAGGATTGAAATGGGCGAGTTTAAACCCGGCTCTTTCCGACAATGGAAATAAAAATTGGGGAAAAGTTATACTGCCATTCAAACTGGCCTCTGTACTCGTATAAATTTTACTACGGTCTGTTGCTGGCGATACACCTTCAAATCCAAAACGGCCATTCAGTTCGAGAATCTCGAGCCCCTTAAATAAATTTCGCTTCTTTAAACTGGTGCTCACATAAGGCCCCGGAAACCCTTGTGTTACGGTTAAGCCAGCTTCGTTCGACCACGAATATTTATCTAGCGGACTGCAAAAAATATTGGCTATGAATTTGCCACCGGATGAATCGAAGTTCATATTAATAAACTTAAAAATATCCAGATTGGCGAGTTGTCGTTGTGTAGCAAACGTTTCACTGCGACTGTACAAGCTGTCTTTTTTAAGAAATACCCGTTGGGCTAAGATGCGCCTGCTATACACTCTTTTAAAATAGTTAAATGTTATCTCGAATTTGGGTTCAGATTTACGGTCAAGCGTATCAACTTTATTAATCGCAGCATCAGTAGTAAATGTAATGGAGTCTACATGGAAAACTTTGTGCGAATCCCTACGCGGAGGATTTTTAATTTCTATTTGTAGTGCAATCTTAAAAGGCTCTTGAAAGGCCGTGTCAACAGCAAACTCAACATATTGGCGGGTAAAATCATAATAGCCTACATCCTTTAACATCAGATCAATGCGCTCGCGCTCCTTATTTAGTTTGTTTTGATTATAGCGATCTCCCTTCTTTATCAAACTTTTATTTTTATCCGAAACCATAATAGCTTCGACAGTTTTATCGGGAACGAGGTAAAAAATGGTGTCATAGAAATAGGCTCTTCCGGGATCAATAACATAGGTAACACCAACTCTTTGTTTGGATTCATTTATTTCGTAAACAACTTTATTTTGAAAATAGCCATTGTTAAATAGAAAGTCAGTCATTTTTTCCTGTGTAGCTGCCACATTAACGGAGTCATACACAGGAACCTTTTCGCCCCATTGCATTGGAAGATTTCCATTCTCTATCTTTTTATTTAGAGCATCTATTTTTTTCTGCTTCCTAAATTGAAATGAATTTATTTTCTTTTGATTTTTTGTGGCAGAGATCTTTTTATTGAATTTTTCCTCAGCTTTTATTTTTTTATCGATAAAATTCTGCTGAACGTATCGCGTTTCACCATAGTGGTACATCCATAATTTCAGATTCAGAACACTGTGATTTGCCTTTTGAACATACAAATCGGATAGGCCTTCCTTATTAAATCCTTTAGGTGCCTGAATTGTTTGGCGAAATAGTAACTTTTGATTTTCTTGGAGGTAGCGAGTACCAAAACAGCCGCTTAGTAGCCAGGGGAGTAAAAAAAAGGTGACTCGTTTTTTAAGTTTATCCACGTATGATCTCAAAAGCCAAATTTAAGCAACTAAAGGCCTTGCAAGTAAAGAAATACCGAAAACAGGAGCAATCCTTTGTTGTTGAGGGTACTAAAAGTGTTGTTGAACTGCTCAAGTCTGATTTTGAGGTAATTTGGTTGGCAGGTACTGAACAGTTTTTTGAGCATAACGCTAAATTACTTTTAAAAATACCAGAAGTCTCTGAAGCAACGGAGCAAGAATTGATAGCCGGAGGAAGTTTTCAAACCAATGAGGGCGCTCTGGCTATAGCCAGAATGAAACCGAATAATTCGTTGGTGCTGAATATTAATGAGTTCGCCTTGATGTTGGACGATATTCGCGACCCGGGTAATTTGGGTACAATTATTCGCACCGCAGATTGGTATGGAATTTCAAAAATAATCGCCTCCGAAGAAACCGCTGATTTCTATAATTCAAAAGTGCTAAGTGCTAGTATGGGATCATTTTGTAGGGTTAACCTATTTTATACTTCACTAGAGGTTTATCTTCAGAATGCAACAAGGCCGGTATATGGAACATTTTTAGATGGAGCCGATGTTCATCAACAAAAATTTGAAGGTGGAGGATTGATCGTTATTGGCAACGAGTCGAACGGAATTTCGCAAACGGTCGAAAAATTGATTACTAAAAAGATTACCATCCCGCGTTATGGAAAAGCTGAATCGCTGAATGCAGGCATTGCTACTGGAATTATTCTGGATGCTATTAGGCAATCAAAGAAATGATTGACTGTCTTTGGCGGCTTCGTCAGAAAGTTTCTCTGCGTTTTCTTTTCCAAGATATCGGTCTATTACATAATGACCTAAGTAAATCAAAGGAGTTAATAAAATAGCTACAGAAAATTTGTAGATGTAGTTGGTGATACCAATGGCTACAAGTTGCTGGTTTGAGAAAATTCCTGCAAAGGCAATATACAACACCACAAAGCTATCAATGAATTGAGAGATTAACGTTGAGCCGGTAGCGCGTAACCACAACATTTTTTGCCCCGTAATTTTTCTTAGTTTTTGAAAGACAAAAACATCAACCAACTGCCCTATTAAAAAGGCAGCAAGCGATCCTATAATAATTCGCTGTCCCTGGCCTAAAATTTTATTGAACGCGAAGTTCATATCAAAATAATTGCCTGCCGGATCCTGATTGTTGGCATCCAACCACCATTGTGCAGGTGGAAGTTTAATGGTAAGAAAAATCACGATAAAGGAATAGGCAATAAAGAAAGCAGCAAGATAACTGATTCGCTTAACCCCCGGCTTCCCAAAGTATTCATTAATTAAATCGGAAGTAATAAAAACGACTGGCCAGATTACAGCTCCGGCCGTAAGATTAAAATCCATCGGAAACCCTAGAATATTTAATCCTGCTGGTTGAAAGCCGAGTGTACCTTCCCCGGAAAAAATCTTTACACCAATCATTTCGGCCATCAACGCATTGGTTAGAAAGATACTCGCTAACACGATAAAGAGCCGATGTTTTTTTTGTTCGAGCGTCTGGTCTGTCATGGTATTTCAAAGGTGTTTCCTTCTTCGGCTAAGAATGTATTTGAAAAAATTTCCCGCGCTTCATTTAGCAGGGGTTCCAAATCCCGATAGCGTGCTGAAAAATGCCCCACGATAAGTTTCTGAGCAGCGCCTAGCTTCGCGGTTGTGGCAGCTTCTTTGGCAGTGCTGTGTTTTGTTTCGTGCGCTTTGTCTTTCTCCTCTTCCATAAAGGTAGCTTCGTGATATAATAACGTTACAGAACGAATTTGTTCTATCATGTTTTTATTAAAAGCAGTATCCGAGCAGAATGCATACGAGTAGGAGGGTGGCGGAGGAAGTGTAAAATCGCTATTGCGATAAAGAAGATCGCCTTTGGCATCAAAAACATCTGCACCCAATTTTAATTGAACAATGTGTTGAATCAGCATTCCAGGAATAAGTTTATTCTTATTCAAGTTAACAGCTTTTGTTTTTTCACGAATAAGAAAACCCGCGCAAGGCAATTTATGGAGTAATGGAATGGTTTCCACGGTCAACGCTTTATCTTCATAAATCAAAACAGGTTCTGTTGGATCAAAGGCATGAAAATGAATCTGATAGTTCAACACGGATTTGGAATGTTTGAGTTGAACAAGAATGATTTCATCAAGCCCCGACTGACTATATAGATGAAGGTCGTTTACCCGTCTTTGCAGATGCATGGAAAAGAGCAATCCCATTAATCCTAAATAATGATCGCCATGCAGGTGGCTAATAAATATGCAATCGATTTTATGAATTGGAATTTGAAACCGCTGGAGTTGCATTTGCACACCTTCGCCAGCATCAATTAAAAAGTGTCTGTTCTGAACGACCAAGTACTGCGATGTTGGGAACCTACCAAAGGCTGGCACTGCACCGCTCGATCCGAGTATGGTTAAAGAGAACTTACTCAAGGATTAATTTGAAAGTTAACTAGGTTGAAGATTTGAAAATGAGAACAGTGATCCCTTAAAAAAATTTCTCATTTTGAAATCAGTCACTGTCATTCATATCTTTTTCTATTTCGTGCATAAACACAGCATCAATACCTTCTTCAACGGTAGGAAGGATATTTAATACGCTATCTAACTGCGAAATCTTAATCAATTTTAAGGTATGATCGGAAAGTCTGGTAAGTACAAAAATGCCATCGTCTTCCTGTAAAATCCGGTTGCCAACAAGCAGGGCACTTAATCCCGATGAATCGGTGTATTTTACTTGGGCTAAATCTAATATAATGTTGCGAACCCCCTCAGCATGCAAAGTCACCATTTGTGATTTTAGATGGGGTGCAATGCTGGAGTCAAGCTTCTCTTCGTTGAGGCTCAACAGGGTGTATTTTTCTTGTTTGTCGATTGAGTACTTCATAATAATGCTTTACCGCTTAAAATTAAGTTAATTTATGCAATTAACGATACTTTGCTCAATTCGTTCGTTCAGCTTATTATAATCTATTGGAGCCAAAGCCTCACCCGTCATTTGTTGATACAATTCCTGATACCTTTCAGATATTGACCGAACAATTTCGTCAGTCATTTCCGGAACGTGTTGCCCTTCTTTTCCCTGAAATCCATTTTCGATAAGCCACTGTCTCACAAATTCTTTGGAGAGTTGTTTTTGAGTTTCGCCTTTTTGCTGCCGTTGCTCATAACCCTCTTTGTAGAAATAGCGTGAAGAGTCAGGAGTATGGACTTCATCAATCAAATAGATGGTTTCATTATGTTTTCCAAATTCATATTTGGTGTCAACCAAAATCAATCCGCGAGCGGCTGCCATATCAGTCCCCATCGCGTAAAGCTTTAGTGTATAGTCTTCCAACTGCGTATAATCTTTTACGCTAACAATTCCCCGACTTAAAATTTCCTCACGGGAAATATCTTCATCGTGACCAACGGATGCTTTTGTAGTGGGCGTAATTATTGGAGTTGGTAGTTTGTCATTTTCCTTCAATCCTTCAGGTAACACAACACCGCACAGAAGTCGTTTCCCGGCTTTGTATTCACGCGCAGCATGACCAGCCAGGTATCCGCGCACAACCATTTCAACGGCAAATGGTTCGCACTTAAAACCGATGGTTACATTGGGGTCAGGGGTTTTAGTTACCCAATTCGGAACCACTTTTTTTGTAGCCTCCAGATTTCTGGCTGCAATCTGATTAAGCACGCGCCCTTTATCAGGAATCGCTCTTGGCAACACCACATCAAAGGCTGAGATTCGATCCGTTGCAACCATGGCCATCAACTCACCAAAGTAATAGACATCGCGCACTTTGCCTCTGTAAAAACCCGTTTGCTTGGGGAATGAGAAATTGGTTTGTTTTATTGCCT
>JBBSBG010000183.1:0-6388 GCA_038251495.1 Cytophagales bacterium | reverse complement strand
CATCGATCGCAAACTAATTCGCAACGGGCATCTTGAATTCAAAACAGATGATGTTAAGAAAGCGAAAGTTGAGATCGAAAAAATCAGCAAGGAGTTAAATGGTTATATCTCTGACGAAACCGAAAACAACTACGATGCCCGAGTGCAATACAACCAAACGATTCGTGTACCAGCCGATCAATTCGATGCGCTGATAGCCAGTATTGAAAAGTTGGCGGACAAAGTTGAAAACAAAGGCATCAATACACAGGATGTAACGGAAGAGTTTATTGATGTTGAAGCCCGATTGAAAACAAAAAAAGAATTAGAAACTCGCTACAGCGAAATTCTTAGGCAAGCAAAAACAGTTTCCGAGATTTTAGAGGTTGAAAGTCAGCTGGCCAATGTTCGGGCTGAGATTGAATCGATGACTGGCCGATTAAACTATTTAAAGAACCAGGTTTCGTTTAGTACACTAAACGTTTCTTACTATCAGGTACTAGGAACTGATTTTGGATTTGCTTCCAAGTTTGTTCAATCCCTGAAAGATGGTTGGGATAACCTACTTTCGTTTTTAATTGGGTTGGTGAGCCTTTGGCCATTCGTGTTAGGTATTGGCGTTATTATTTTCTGGTGGATTAAAAGAAGGCGCGCCAAACAAAAATCTTAATGCCCGACTCTTGGAGCAATTGAGACTTATCGCATGGAATCTCCAGATGGCGGACTTGTATTAGAACTTTCTGTAGATGGTGTTGAATCATGGGCAAGCGGACAATCAACAGTCGCTTAGGAAAATCTAATTGCAAGTTTAGAGGGTGATTCAATAAAATATGCAAACTCCATTGTTGGTATAAAACATAGCAAGGGGCGGTGCTTTAACAATAGAAAAGAAGACCAGCAGGAGAAAAAAGAATTCTTCTTCAGACATCCTGATTCGGTGTTGGTAACATAAATAATAAGTTAATTTACACCGTGTTTAAATTATAAATCAGGCTCATCGCTTAACCTCTTTACTTATATCTATCTATGGCTGCCTCATCTCAAACCAACCCGGAAGAAAAGCCCAAAGAGGCTTATGAAATCATGCGTGAACAAATCCAAGCTGGTTTGAAAGAACACAAGCGGTCGGATTTGGGGCTGTTTTTGTCTTCTTTGTCGGCAGGTTTGGAAGTAGGATTCAGCATTTTAATAATCGGGATCATCTTTACGCTTTTCAAAAACGAATCCTCCGTAAGTCAACTCGCTCTGATGATGGCTTTAGTATATCCGATTGGGTATATTTTTGCCATCATTGGCAGATCCGAGTTGTTTACCGAGCATACCACGCTGGCCACCATCCCCGTCATGAATGGCGAAGCCACTCTGCGCAGTTTGGCCAAACTCTGGCTCATTGTTTATTTAGGCAACCTGGCAGGGGGTTATATTTTTGGAAGTATTTCGTTAGTTTTTAACGAGGAAATGCACCTGATCGGAAAAGATTTTTTTTATTTTGTCTCTGAAAAGATGCTCAAATACAGCGTTGGTGCCACCCTAATCAGCAGTATTATGGCAGGCTGGCTAATGGGAATGCTTTCATGGCTGCTAAGTTCGGCACAAGATACTTTTAGCAGGGTGGTGATGATATTCTTGGTAACCTTTTTAATAAGTATTGCCGGACTGCACCATTGCATAGTAGGTTCCATAGAGGTGTTTATGGCTTTTTTTGCAGACGCCAATCAAATAAGCTGGCTTCAGTTTCTCAGGTTTCAGGTACTGTCTACGTTAGGTAATATTATCGGGGGTGTGTTTTTAGTGGCTATGGTTAAGTACGCCCACAGCAGGATGCATTAGTTTCTTGCTTCCCAAGAGATTTCGCTATACTTGCCTGGATCACTTAGTTTCGTGCGAGAGTATTTCCCGACCACTGTTTTTATTTTAATAAATCATTGAATAGTAACGCATACGATGGTCAAATTATCCCGAACTTAGGGTTAAAAGCCACCACTATTTTATCACGCATGCTCCTACCTTATTATCTATTATCTGCCTTACTTATAACGGTGAGTGCATTGCCACTTATAACCCATCAGCACTGGATGTTTCGGGTCTGGGAGTTCGGAAAGCTTCAGGTGATGGTCTTGAAACTCTTAACATTGGCAGTGGGAATCCTGTTTGTAGAAGACAAAAGCCTTCTTTTCTGGGGAACAGTTTTAATACATTCAGGCCTTATAATTAACAATGTCATCATCTTAATTCCTTATACCATAGCATATAAGAAAAACACAACAAAAAATATTACAAAACATTCCAAGATAATTTCTATTATCTCGGTGAATGTTTATCAATTTAATGAACAGTATGGAGAACTAATAAAGTTAGTTAAGGAAGTTAAACCCGATATCTTGCTTACCATGGAATCTAATCAGGCTTGGGAAGATGCCATGACAGAAATTGAGGTGGAATATCCAAACTTCAAAAAAGTACCTTTAGAAAACACGTATGGAATTCATTTTTATACCAAACTACCCACGAATTTTATAAAAGCTAATTATTTTATAGCGGACGATCTGCCCAGTATCGAAGCTTCTCTGGTCTTCGAGAATGGCAAGTCATTTACCTTTTTTGGAATTCATCCACCACCTCCAAGCCCAACCGAAGAAGACAATTCCAGAGAACGGGATGGAGAATTACTTTCTCTAGGAAAAAAGTTTTAGAAACTAAGGGGCCTGTGGTTGTTGTTGGCGACTTTAATAATGTTGCTTGGGCGAAATCTTCCATTCTATTTAGAAACACTTCAAAATTGATAGATCCAAGAATTGGCCGCAGATTTATAGCTACCTATCATGCCAGATATAGATTGCTTAGATTCCCTATTGACCTTTTTTTCCATTCAACAGATATTTTTATGGAAGATTTTAAGACTTTACGAAATATTGGAAGTGACCATCTACCACTTTTCTGTGAATTTTTTATAAATCAAAAGGAAGATATGCAGGAAGAAGCAGTGGAAAGACTGGAAAAGGGAAAAGAGGAGGAAGTTGAAGAAATGATAGACGATGGGATTAACGAGAATAATGATCGCCCTGCGGTAGCAGCCGAATAGGATTATTATGAATTGATTACGAGGCATTTCCAAGACGAGCGCCACTTCGCAAATGCCGCGAACTGCTGGCGGCCATGGTTATTAAAATTTTCACCATGACAAAAAGCACTCTGATTATTCTTTTGACAACGATGTTTTCTTGTGGACGATTTCAGAACATAGACGAGATATAAAAAATACATCTTTGACGATCTAAGTATTTACATTAAGAATCCATTACCCAGCGACAAAAATCCTAACCGGTATACTGTTGACAACAAAGCTTATAGAGTAAACAGAAAGTTCATATTTGATTATTTTATAATAAAAAACGGAGATACTTTAAAGATAATTTCTCCGAAAATGATTGCTCCCGAGAGCGACTTTCAACGAGAATGGACTTTCATACCTAAGGCCAACAGTCATGAAGACAAAATTGAAACGATATCCATAACTGTTCAGCCAGGTATTAGTAATTACAATCAAACAATGGTGCAATACGAGTATCAATACATTCCCGACTTAGGATACAATACTTTTGGCTCGACATCCGGAGTAATTGAAAATGAAATGAATACATGGATGCATCCACATCGTGACAAATACTTATGATTCTTGAATTAAATCCATTTCCTTTTATTCAACAACCTTTTAAGATCGGTAATAAATGGACATGGACTCTAGGAATTGGTGACCCTTGGAAAGATGGTCGTTGGAAGAAATGGTCTGGGTCAATAATAAATAATTACGAATATGAAATAATTGGAAAGGAAACAATGAAAACAAAGATTGGAGAAATAGACTGCTGGATAGTTCAATCTACAGCGACAAGTTCAATTGGATCTACGGCACTAATTGGATACTATAATGAGGAGAACGGATTTGTAAAGCTTGACTATATTAACATAGATGAGAGCAGATTGACAATTGAAATAAAAGAGATTAGGTGACCAACGTTCGCCAAAAAATGTTTAGACCAGCTTTAGTTGACGTGTTAATTCAAAGTTTACATGCGAATCATGTAACTTATTTCTAAAACTGTGTAAAGTTTAAAATGCTACAAAGCTAAGCTTTGCACTGCAACAATTCAGTTAAGCTAAATATCAAATAAAATGGAAAATAAAAACTTGAAGTTGATTCTCATCAACACTTCATCTTTAGCCGCTGAAATTTTTGACAGGTAATTAAGCATAGTAAATAAATAAAGTAACTTTTTTCATTTAAATTCAGAAAAAACCACTGGCCTTTTATAAATATTAGCCCGGTTCAATTTTAAAAATGGATACTTCAGGAAGTAAATTGCTCATATATACTGCTATTGCTGCCAACCTGGCCATAGCCATTGCAAAATTTGTGGCAGCAGGTTTTAGCGGTAGTTCGGCAATGGTCTCAGAAGGCATTCACTCCTTGGTAGATACAGGAAACGGAGGTTTACTTCTATTAGGAATATATAAAAGTAAAAAACCGGCAGATGATAATCATCCATTTGGGCATGGTAAAGAAATTTATTTCTGGTCATTGATTGTTGCCATACTTATTTTTTCAATTGGCGGGGGTATGTCTATGTACAAAGGTATTTCTCACATATCTGAGCCTGCTCCTTTAACCGACCCATTCTGGAGTTACGTAGTATTAGGCATTGCCTTTTTATTTGAAGGTGCCGCGTTGTTTTTCGCTTTGAAAAATTTCAAAAAACAAAAAGGGAATAATGGCTATTGGAAGGCCATTAAATTAAGTAAAGATCCCGCGAGCTTTGCCGTGATATTGGAAGATACGGCTGCTCTGTTAGGTTTGCTGGTAGCTTTTGCTGGCTTATTCCTTGGCCACTATTTTAACGATGCCCGGTATGATGCATATGCATCTGTTGCCATTGGCTTTTTACTGGCAATGATAGCAGCGCTGTTGGCAAAAGAAAGTAAAGGTTTGCTAATAGGGGAAGGTGCGAATTCTGAAATGTCTGACGATATTTTAAACATTGTGCATGCCGATGAGTCGGTAGATAAAGCAAAAAAACCATTAACCATGTATTTTGGTCCGTACGATGTTTTTTTGGCGATTGATATCCGGTTTAAGAAAAACCAGTCTTCGCTCGAAATAGAAAAGGCCGTATGCAGGCTAGAAAAAGATATTCGTAGTTCCCATCCCATTATTAAAAGAATTTTTATTGAGATGAGTAGTTTTACAGACAATCAAACTATTGAATAAAACAATGCAATATTTCTAGTTGACTGCTACACTTTATGATAGTTATAATTTTAAAATGCAAATTCAGTAAATATCTTATTTATGCAGCAAAATAATGAACCTCAGATAAATTCAGAAAATAATCCCTCTTTTCAAAAAAAAGTATGGATAGCAACTGGAATACTTGCTTTAGCAATAATTGTCTTATTTCTTTTGAAAGCCACATTTAACGTCTTTTTATTGGTATTAGCCGGAACCCTCATAGCTATATTTTTTAGAGGATTGAGCAATTTGATTCAACGTAAAACAAAGTGGAAAGAAGGAATATGCGCAGCTATTTCCATTGTAGGCACCTTGTTAATAGTCGCAGGATTATTCTGGTTGATTGGTGCAAAGGTGCAGGAACAAATAACTGAACTAATGGAAACCCTGCCGAAAACAATTGATAATGCAAAGGCGAATTTGAATGAAAGTTCAATAGGTGAAAAAATTGTGGATAAGCTTTCCTCAAAAAATTCAATGGATAAAGCGCAAGTGTTTGCCGGACAATTTTTCCAGTCCACGTTCGGGGTGTTCGGAGATATCTATGTGATTTTATTTATTGGAATTTTCTTCACCATTTCACCCAAAACCTACACCGAAGGTATGGTGCAACTAATACCGCCCAACGGACAAGAAAAGGCAGATCAGGTATTAGATAAATTAGGCGCGCAATTACTTAATTGGCTCAAAGGAAAATTGTTTTCAATGTTTGTTGTGTTTGTTTTAACAGCCATAGGCTTAGCTATTATTGGAATACCGCTTTGGCTTGTGTTAGCTCTTTTGGCAGGATTGATTAGCTTCATTCCCAACTTTGGACCTTTGATTGCTTTGATACCAGCTTTACTGGTGGCTCTAATGCAAAGTCCTCAAACCGCTGCTTTGGTTGCCGGACTTTATATTCTAATTCAGTTTATTGAAAGCAATTTTATCACAACACTTGTTCAGAAAAAATTACTTAACATGCCTCCGGCACTCATAATAATTGCACAGTTGTTGATGGGCGCACTGACGGGGGCATGGGGATTGGTTTTGGCAACTCCACTAACTGTTATTGTAATTGTTTTAGTGCAAGAGTTGTATCTTAAAAATAGAAGCTAAAGAAGTGTAGGCTTATAAAAGCAT
>JBBSBG010000182.1:0-6397 GCA_038251495.1 Cytophagales bacterium | reverse complement strand
CACGATCCTGTCACGCTGCTTACACCCAGCTCGAGATACGCTTAATCTGCCAAGCTTATCTGTATCTAAAATATCTACACCAGATTGATAGAAAATGAAGTCCGGTTCCACTTGTTGAATGAGATTCGCCAGATTGACTTCCAATGTTTTTAAGTAAAAATCATCTGAGGTAAAATCCTTCAATCCGATATCCATGTCTGATTGCTCTTTCTTTAACGGATAGTTGTTTGCTCCATGCATACTAAACGTAAATACCCGAGGTTCATTTGCAAAAATCTGTGCTGTTCCATTACCCTGATGCACATCCAGATCAACGACTAGTACTTTATTTGAAAGTTTTTTATCAAGTAAATAGTTAGCTGCTATGGCAATGTCATTTAGCAAACAAAACCCCTCACCTCTATCGGTAAAGGCATGATGTGTACCACCGGCAATGTTCATGGCGATTCCATACTGGTGAGCATACAAGGCGCATTGAAGCGTACCGTTTGCTATAATGGTTTCGCGGGTAATTAACTCCTGCGTTAGGGGAAATCCAGTTCGTCTTACTTCGTGCGGAGGAAGTAACAGGTTTGACAACTTATGCCAATAGGTTCGATCATGGGTTCTTAAAATCAGCTTTTCATCAAGCGGCTGCGGATTAAAAATATTCTCTTGAGTAATGGTTCCCTCATGCAGCAGTTGTTGTGGAAGCACTTCATACTTGCTCATCGGAAAACGATGATTGGGTGGAAGTGATAACACATACGAAGGAGCCCAGGCTATCTTTAACATAACAAAAAACGGAGGTTAACCTCCGTTTTTAAGTTTAGATTAATTCAAAATCAATGATGTTCATGCTCTTCTCCATCTGCATTCCACGTTTCCATTATGCCATGAAAACTTTCGTGCAATGCCTGAAGGGAGGTACCAATTTCTTCATCCGTTGCACTGCCTTTGATCTTGTCCGCAAGCGTGCGTGAGTCTGCCTTTAATTGATTAAGCTGAGTTTTTACTTCATCAGTATTAACTTTCTCGGGCAATGTCGAAGCAGCCCACTTCTCCGCTTCAAGTGCCATCTCTTCAGCTAATAGCTTTACCGGAGCTAGATTAGTTGAATCCTTAAAGGGATGAAAGGCTTCGGCCATCACCATATGGTAAGCATCCATTGCTGGCCATTCCATTTCATCCGCCTCTTCTGAGGTCATTTCATCATGCTGCTCTTCCTGTTTCTTCTCAGAACAAGAAGATAGCACTGTAATCAATACTACTAATAGTAGAAGGTTCTTTATTTTCATAAGTATTCTATTTATCGAAGGCCAAAATTAACAAAGCTTAGCTATTCTCTATCCTTAATTCTATATTTTTTATACCGCTCAAAGCCGTTGACTAGCTTCCTTAACCACTGATAGTAAAGGGCAATATAAAGCATCACACAAAAGAACCAGATCATAGCAATATTAAAATAGTAGGTATCAAAAATTTTTCCGACAAACGGCTTAGTAGGCACATAAAAGTTTGATGAAAAATCAATTGCATTTCTAGGGCGGTGATCCTCAAAATAGATTGGGTAAATCTTCTGCACCAACTGCTCCCTCCATTCCACAATACGGTTCTGCACGCCAGTATTCGTAACCATACTGTGTACCGATTCATTTTCATAGCGCATGCGCATCTGATTATAAGCCTCCATTTTCTCAGCCGTATTGGTCATGGTTGATAAAATAGAGTCCTTTTGGGATGAGGCATTCCTCAAACGCATTGTATAATATTGCTTAAGTGTGCGTAAAAAAAGGTCAGTCTTCTTGAAAGTTAAAGAATCAAACTTGCCTACCTGTAATTTTTCTAATTCTGGAAAGCGGTTCGATCCGAATTTGCTTACCTCATACCCAATTTCTGTTCTTAATAAATCTAATGATTTCTTAACCGGATTTGCCTCTGATCGGTCGCGCCATTTCATACGATTGCTAAGCACAAATGTTAATCTCGATTCAAGGGCAGGAATGTAATATACTTTCTTATACTCAGCCAGCGCGGCTTCTTTATCTAGCTCATAAAAATTCTTTTCAAATGGATTATCCTTAAACTGTGTTACCATAAACGCTTCGAAAGCCCAGCGTGAAGTCATCATTTCGCCCAACACCGGAATTCCATTTGGTGTACCTACTTTCGGATTAAACTTATCGAAGGGAATAACAACGCCACTTAATAAAAGCTGTGGGATAATCAGAATCGGAATAAGAATATAGATCGTTACTGCCGAATCAAACGCAGAGGAGATGTTTAATCCTAAAATATTAGCAAAACAAGAACAAGAAAACAGAATTAGCCAATATCTCAATTCACTAAATGGAATCTCTAAAATCCAATTACCGATCAAAATAAAACTCATTGTTTGAACAGCCGAAATACTAAAAAGAATAATCACTTTTGAAATCAAATAGCTGCTACTGCTCAAATTAAGGTATCTTTCTCGTTTTAATATCTTTCGATCTCTAAATATTTCCTCTGCACTCACTATCAATCCAATGAAGAGCGCAACAACCACACTCATAAAGAAGTAAACCGGAACATTTGTATTGTGGAAAAACGTATAGTGCGGTTTATCTACACTTACTGCATCGAAATATTTTACAAAGTAGGCAATAAAAAATGCAAGCACCGGAGAAATCAGTGTGTTGACAATTATATATTGTTTGTTGGCAAACTTGGAGAGCACATCGCGAATAATAAAAATCCAGAGTTGCTTAAACCAGTTCGGAATTTTTTGGACAATGGGAAGCGGGTCGTTTATCTCAACTACCTTTGAGATTTTAATTTTCTGCTTAAAGTATTGATACCACTGTCCTGGCGATACTTTACGCGTATGAGTAAACCGGCCATACTCATTTACAACTCTTGTCTCTATGATGTTAAAGATTTGCTCAGGATTAATATTGCCACACTCGGGGCAAGCACCCGGTGTTTTGTTTGCAGCATTAATAATCTCTTGAAAATAATTAACAGACTCAACCGGATTTCCATAATAAATTTGAAATCCACCCACATCCAGAATAATGAGCGTATCAAACATCTTGAAAATATCGGACGAAGGTTGATGAATAACCACGAAAATCATCTTGCCCCGCAACGCCAATTCCTTCAACAAATCCATAATGTTTTCTGAATCTCGCGAGGAGAGTCCTGATGTAGGTTCATCAACAAAAAGAACTGTTGGCTCGCGTAACAATTCTAATCCTATGTTTAGCCGTTTGCGTTGCCCACCACTAATCGTCTTTTGCAAGGGCGATCCAACTTTTAAATCTCGAATTTCAGATAAACCTAAATTGAGTAGCACCTTCCCAACAAGCTCAGCAATTTTCTCTTTTGAATAATGTCCGAAGCACAGTCGTGCCGAGTAATAAAGATTTTCAAAAACTGTTAAGTCCTCAATAAGTAAATCGTCTTGTGGAATAAACCCAATAATGCCTTCTACCTTATGATTATATTTATGGATATCGATGCCATTTATTAGCACCCGCCCACTGGAGGGGGTCTCCGATCCATTTAATACACTCAGTAAGGTGGATTTACCAGAACCGCTTGCTCCCATCAAGCCTATAAGTTTACCTCCGGTTTCGGCAATGTTTATATTTTGAAGCCCAGCCTTACCACTTTTAAAGTGATAAAAGATATGTTCGGAAACAAAAGAAATATCCGAATCGCTTTCTTCAAATAGGAATTTCCCAACAACATCAGAATAATAAATCGGATCAATCTTGGAGCCTCGAATAGCGCTTCCTGTAGCAAACACATCAATCTTCCGGCTCTTTAAAGGAATGCTATTTAAATATAATGGTGTAATACCAAGGTATTTGATCAGGTAGGTTTCAATATCGGCCAACCGTAAAATAGCAATAAGACCGGTCAGATCTTTGGCGGTAATACGTGGCCCAGGAAACTCGGCACCACCTGATCCCTCATCAATAACCAAGATATTTTTCGAGGCCAACTCTTCTATATCCTGACCTTGAACAAAGGTGCTCATCGTCTTTATATCGCGTTGAGGAATTTTAAGAGCTTCGCCTATATAATAAATAAGATTGCTTTGACGCTCCGAAAGCTGACCATCGGCATAACAAAGTTCAATTATTTTAATTGCCAACACAGCCTTCTGTTGGGTTGTTAAAGCCTGATTTACTTTTTTGGCTATCTGAATTATTTGCGACCAATCGTCTACAAATTCAAGTGTGGCATCATCCACATTAAGGCTTGGTTCGATTAATCTCTTGTTGGCTTTACAGAAATCATCAAACAGATTTAGGTAGTAGCGAGTAGCCTCCTGATTGAGATGTAAGGATAAGAATTCCTTGATATTAGCCCGCTCATCTTCCGTAATTCTTTCCTTTGCAACAATGGCAAAAAGTTGAACAATTGCTTTTAATAGCTCTTCACTCATTTTCTGTATACCTGGGCTAAATCGATAGAAAAAATGTTAACTTTTTCAGCTCGTAAAATAGAGAAAAAAAAGATGCAATTCTTTAAAAAATAGGGTTGCTTCCATTTTACAGCTATTTCTGTTTTGTTTGTTTAAAGACTAATTTGCCGTTCATGAAAAAAATCTTACTTATAATCCTTCATATAATATTAATTCTTCCCAATACAATGGCTCAGGATAGCTCAATACTTTGGGAAATAAGTGGCAATGGAATCACCCAACCTTCCTACTTGCTTGGCACACTCAAATTCATTGGCGAACAGGAATATTACTTACCTAAGGAAGTAACTGAAAAAATAAAGATCTCGAATCTATTTGCGATTGAAGATCAGGTGGATCACCATGCTCAGCATGAGTTAAATAGGGCGCTACACTTTCCTAAAGGTGAAACGTTGGCCTCCCACCTATCAGCCGAAAATTATAATCAGGTTGTTCAATTTTTTGAAAGTGAATTTCATATTTCAAAAAAACAGTTTGAAACAAAATATAGCAAACTAAAACCTTTGGCAATTTCCATAGCAATGACCAGACTTTCACTAGGCGAAAAGGTTAAATTCTATGACATCGAGCTATTAAGGTTTGCCAAGAAAAATAAAATAAAAACCTTTAGTCTGGAAAGTGTAGAACGCGAGGCTCAATCATTGAATTCATTTTCAGTCGAAGATCAGGCAGCAGCCTTAATGCATACTGTGCACGATTTTGAAAAACAGAAATCGGAATTCAAAAGTTTAATGCGCGACTATCCGCAAGGAAAGCTTGAGGAAATTTTTGAATTTACGCTGCATCCCATGGATAATAATCCTAAATTTGTTGAAGAGTTTTACTACAAACGCAATGAAGAGTGGATGCCTAAAATTGAAAGGATGTTAAACGAGAATATTGCTTTTATCTCTGTTGGGGTTGCTCACTTAGAGGGTGAGCGAGGACTTCTTAATTTGTTTAAGGAAAAGGGCTATCTCTTGACTCCCATTAAAGTTTCGAAGTAAAAATGCGAGATGCTCTTTTTGAGACCTAATCAATGCGAATCTTATTAAGATTTTTTCTCGCGATCACCATCCTCCAGCTATCTGAATCTGTTCTCGCTCAAAACGATAGCACCTATGTGCATTCATACGACACAATGCTTACCTCACGCTTTTACTTTTCTCAAAAATATGTAGCGTTTATTTTTAAAAATCTGAATAATCAATCTTCACTTAATTACAGGCCCAACACAACGTTAAATATGGGTGTGGGTGTAACCTATGGTTCCTTAACTTTGAACCTCGCCTATGGGTTTGATTTTCTGAATCTTGGTGAAGAACAGAAAAAGGGTAAGACCAAATATTTAGATCTCCAAGGCCATTTTTATTCTCGCAAAATAACTATTGATTTTTTAGGACAGTTCTACAACGGATTCTATTTGAATGATGATTCTTATCGCGAGCCAGATGGCAGTTATTATCAAAGGCCTGATATCCAAATTCGTGAGTTTGGGGTTAAGGCGCAGTACGTTTTAAACCACAAACGATTTTCATATCGGGCTTCTCTACTTCACAACGACTGGCAAAAAAAATCTGCAGGCTCCTTGCTGTTGGGCTTTGAAATATATGGTGGCACAGGTAAAGCTGATAGCACGTTAACTCCAACAGCGACAGGCACAACCAAGCCACCAATTGACCCTCAACGGTTAGGTTTTTTTGAAGTTGGCCCTAATATAGGTTATGCTTATACACTTGTTGTTCATAAACATTTTTACATCTCAGGTTCTGTTGCTGCAAGCATAGTTTTTGGTTCAAATAAAATTAGTAGCGAACTAAACGACACAAGGTCAAATGGAATAAGCTCCAACAGCTTTTATCGAGCCTTTGCAGGGTATAATGGCCCCCGATGGGCAACTGGTGTTTCCTGGGTTAATAGTCAAATAAACATTGCATCTACCAATGCAAGTATACGCACAGT
>JBBSBG010000181.1:0-6404 GCA_038251495.1 Cytophagales bacterium | reverse complement strand
TCTTGCCAAGCAGCTCCGTAAAAATAACCTGAATATTAAATTTTCATACAATAAAATTAAGAAGCTGGAAGAAGGCCGGGATCTTGCCGATTCCATCAACAATTTATTTCATAACGACTTAAATGTAATTGTTTATAACTTTGTTGATATGCTTTCGCACGCCCGCACTGATATGGCTATGGTGCGTGAGTTGGCTCCTGACGAATCAGCCTACCGATCGATAACCAAATCATGGTTTATTCATTCGCCATTAATGGATATTTTAAGAAAGATTTCTGATAAAAAAGCAAAAGTAATTATCACTACGGATCATGGAACGATTCGCGTGAAGCGCCCTTTTAAAATTGTGGGCGATAAAAGCGTCAATTCAAACTTACGATATAAGCAAGGTAAAAATCTTGGCTTTTCTGGCGACAAAGTATTTGAGGCCCCCAAACCAGAGCGGTTTTTTCTGCCGAAAACAAATGTTTCAACTTCATACGTATTTGCGATTGAAGATCAATTTTTCGCCTATCCCAACAATTACAATTACTACGTAAATTTCTATAAAGATACATTTCAGCATGGGGGCGTAAGCCTGGAGGAGGTAATCATTCCTTTTATTTTATTATCTTCGAAAAATGCCTAATTCATGGAAATTAGTGGGCAATGGTTCGGTGACTTTAAGCAATCTCGATGGCGCGGCAAGGCAATTACTAATTGAAGGCATCGAAAAATCTGTTTGGCTTTTGTATGGCGAAATGGGTAGTGGAAAGACTACTTTGGTTAAGCAATTGGTAAGGGAAATTGGTATTGATAGTCTGGTAACAAGTCCTACATTTTCAATTGTGAATGAATATAGTAAAACTGATGGCGGAGTTGTGTATCATTTCGACATGTATCGGTTAAAGAATGAAGTTGAGGCTCTAGACTTAGGGTTTGAAGAATATTTGAGTTCGGGTAATTTGTGTTTGATAGAATGGCCGGAAAAGGTGAGTTCGCTATTACCAAACAAATATTTTGAAGTAAGAATTGATAATCGTGATTCTATAAGCAGAGATATTTATTTTCGTAGCCATGAGTGAAAAGAAGAAATCGGGATTTGAAGCCTTAGCGAAATCAAGCCTCTACCCCCAAGAGGAAATGCTGAAAGTAAAGAAGGGAAAGCACTCCTTTCTTATCGGTTTACCCCGTGAAGTTTCTTTACAGGAAAATCGAATTAGCCTTACACCCGATGCGGTAGCGCTGCTGATAAACAATGGACACGAAGTCATTATAGAGACCATGGCTGGCGAGGGTTCAAAGTTTTCAGACAAGGCGTATAGTGAGGCTGGGGCAAAAATTGCTTACGCTGCAGAAGAGGTTTACAAGGCTAATATTATCCTAAAGATTGAGCCCCCTTCGTTAGAAGAAATAGAGTACTTCAAACCGGGGCAAACTTTGATCTCAGCTTTACAGATGGGGCATTTAAATAAGGACTGCATTGATGCATTGCTGAAAAAGAGAGTTACAGCATTAGCCTATGAATTTATTGAAGATAAAGTAGGAGGGATGCCTATCGTGCGTGCAATGAGTGAGATTGCAGGTAGCACGGTCATGCTAATTGCGGCAGAATATTTAAGCACCGTTAACAAAGGCAAAGGAATTATTTTGGGTGGTATCACGGGTGTGCCTCCTACCAAAGTAGTAATCATTGGTGCAGGTACAGTAGCAGAATATGCTGCCCGGGCAGCACTTAGCTTAGGTGCCGAGATTCAGGTTTTTGATAATCATCTTTATAAATTGAGAAGAATAAAACACACGCTGGGTCATCAATTTTATACGTCTACAATCGACACGATTACACTTAGTGAAAGTTTGATGAATGCCGATGTGGTAATTGGTGCGCTGCGGGCTGAAAAAGGTAAGGTGCGGCATGTTGTTTCTGAAGAAATGGTTAAACGAATGAAGCCGGATTCTCTGATTATTGATTTGAGTATCGATCAGGGTGGATGTATAGCAACTTCGGAGACTACAAGTTTAAACCGACCTGTTTTCCGAAAGTATGACATCATTCATTATTGTGTGCCTAATGTTGCATCGCGCGTGGCGGCAACAGCAACTACAGCATTGAGCAACATTTTTACGCCAACCATTTTAAGAGCTGCAGAAGAGGGAGGCGTAGAGGAGATGATTCATTCTCATAAATGGTTTATGAAGGGAGTATATACCTATAAAGGAACCCTAACTAATGAATCAATTGCTCGTAAATTTGCTATGAAGTTTAAGAATATAGAATTGCTTTTGGCTATCCGAGTCTAAGAACTTAGTTGCCGAGCGCTCTTAAAGCTTCTTCATAAGATTTAATCTTTGTTTCAGCGTCCGCTTTTTTCTTTCGCTCCAGATCTAATACATGGGCGGGTGCGCCACTAACAAATTTTTCATTCGAAAGCTTTTTATCAACAGCATTTAGAAACCCATGTTGATATTCTAGATCTTTTAAAATAGCCTCACGCTCAGCGGCTGCATCGAGCTTGCCCACCATGGGTATTGTAAACTCAACAGTTCCTACCAAGAATGAAACACCAGTTGGTTTTTCTCCCAAAGATGACACCTCATTGATATTTGAAAGTTTTTTAATGATAGGCCAGAAGGAAGTAAGATTATCCTGAGTATTGTTACAATACAAACCTAAAGACTCTTTAGGCGAAATTCCTTTTGCATTTCTCGCATTGCGAACCTGTGTAATTATTTCAAATGCAAATGACGATTCTTTCAGAATAGCTTCATCAACGGAACCAGCTTGTGGCCATGTGGCTACTATGATGCATTCTTTTTCTTTCCGATCACGTAATTCATTCCACAACTCTTCGGTAATAAAAGGCATAAAGGGATGAAGTACTTTTAAAATAGATTCAAATATTGAAATTGTCTTATTGTATGTGGCCTGATCAATCGGTTTTCCAAACTCCGGTTTTATCATCTCTAAGTACCAGGCACAGAAATCATCCCATGCAAGTTTATAAACACCATGTAGCGCATCTGACATTCTGAATTTTTCGAAATGATCAGTTAACTCAACCAATACGTGATTGAATTTTGATTCAAACCATTGAATAGCAGTTGCATTCTCAGAAGGTTGTTGAATGGATGCATCCACTTCCCAACCTTTTACTAATCGAAAGGCATTCCAGATTTTATTGGTAAAGTTTCTTCCCTGCTCAATAAGCTTTTCATCATAAAGCAAATCGTTGCCGGCCGGTGAACTAAATAACATACCTGTTCGCACGGCATCCGCACCATAAGTTTTTATTAACTCAAGTGGATCAGGTGAATTGCCGAGCGACTTGGACATTTTCCGGCCTTGCTTATCGCGAACGATGCCGGTCAAGTAAACATTTTCGAAGGGCTTTTTACCCATGTACTCATACCCCGCAATAATCATACGCGCCACCCAGAAGAAAAGAATCTCAGGGGCTGTTACCAATACTTTAGTTGGATAATAGTATTCAAGTTCTTTATTTTTTGATGGGATAATTTTTCCGGTCACTTCATCAAATGAACTATCTGCAAAGCCTTTGAATACTTCAATAGGCCAAAGCCAGGAAGAAGCCCAGGTATCTAACACATCTGAATCCTGACGAAGATCACTTTCTGTGATCGGTCTTCCAGCCTTCTTAGAAGCAGCTTTTATTGCTTCTTCTAAACTTTGCGCAACAACAAAATCAGCCTCACCCGATCCAAAATAATAGGCTGGTATTCTATGACCCCACCAAAGCTGACGCGAGATACACCAATCGCGTACATTCTCCATCCAATAACGGTAGGTGTTTTTAAACTTTACGGGATGTAGTTTGATTTCATCTGTTTCAACAGCCTGAAATGCCTGCCGCGAAATTTCCTTCATCTTAACAAACCACTGAAGCGAGAGCTTAGGCTCCACAACTGTGTTTGTCCGTTCTGATCGACCAATGCGCGTAGTAAATTCCTCTTCTTTTATAAGATGTCCAGCAGCCTTCAGGTCTTTTACAATTTCCTTGCGAACGGCAAAGCGATCTTTACCATAGAACTTTGGTAGTTCACATTTTTCATTGAGGGTTCCGTCATCGTTGATGGTATCAATCACCGGAAGGTTATGTCGCAGACCAATCTCATAATCGTTAACATCATGCGCGGGTGTTACTTTCAAACATCCGGTTCCAAATTCCTTATCAACGTAATCATCGGCAATTACAACAATCTCGCGATTGATAAATGGAACCAATACTTTTTTGCCAATCAGGTTTTCATAACGAGCATCAGAGGGATTAACCGCAATAGCCACATCGCCCATAATAGTTTCAGGCCGCTGTGTAGCAATAATTACCCAATCATCTTCTGTATCCTTTACTTTATAGCGAACTGAATAAAGAATTGATTTCTCACCATCTTCTTTATAAAGAACTTCTTCATTAGATAAAGCAGTCTTAGCTTCACAGTCCCAGTTGATCATACGCAAGCCGCGATAGATATAGCCCTTATTATATAAATCAATAAAAACTTTTATTACGGCCTTATAATAATCTTCATCCATCGTAAATGAAGTCCGAGCCCAATCACACGATGCTCCTAATTTTTTAAGTTGCTCTAAAATGATTCCGCCATATTTTTCTTTCCACTCCCAGGCGTACTTTAAAAATTCGTCTCGTGTTAGGTCCGATTTTTTTATGCCGCGTTCGCGAAGCATCTGAACTACCTTTGCCTCAGTGGCAATCGATGCGTGATCGGTGCCCGGCACCCAACAAGCTTCTTTCCCTTCCATGCGCGCCTTGCGGATTAACACATCCTGAATGGTGTTGTTAAGCATGTGGCCCATGTGCAGCACACCGGTTACATTGGGGGGCGGTATTACGATGCAATAAGGTTCCTTGTTGGGATTAACTTCAGAGTGAAAAAAATTCTGCTTTAACCAGTATTGATACCATTTATCTTCAATTTCGGTAGGATCGTATTTGGTGGAGAGTGCCATAAAAAATGAATAAATAACCTATTAAGAGGTCAAAAATAGGAAAACGCACCGTGTTTAGTAAGTTCTTGAAATCTGGTGTGTAGATATAGTTCGTAGATTGATGAATTAGGTATAGATTGGCTAAATAATCTTTAATAGAATGGATAACTCAACAGCTTCAATTGAAACTTTTAAGACCGAAAAAATAGAGTGGAAACAATTATGGAGCTTGGCGGCCCTGTATGGTTCAATTGTATTTGGTTGGATTGCTTATCATAACTACCAACCGAAACTTTTGATCAAGTTTAATTTTACTGATTTTACATTTTTATTAATTGTTGTTCAGGGAGTCATTTTGATTGTTACTCCATTGGTTGCTGGAAAAATTGGAGACCGTTTTCGGTTTAAGGCCGGCCATCGTATTCCGATCATTTCATCAGGCATAAGCTTCGCGGCCATGGTTTTTATGGCGGTTGCATTTACGCTTTTCAGCAACCCAGGCGAGGTATTTCGATGGATACTTCCTTTGTTAATTGTTTTATGGCTTGTTGCTATGAGTATTTTCACCAGCCCAGCGCTTTCAACCCTCGAACTTTTTACACCTATTGATAAGTTACCAGTTGCGATGGCCATCCTTACAATTGTGGCTAATCTCATTTATTCATTGGAGCCGGTAATTGTAGATTTGATTGATTATCTGGGTGCACCGATTACATTTATGATTGGCGGGGCTGCGGTTTTTGTTTCGGGTTATGCCTTGAAGAAAAACTCGTTGAGTTTGTTTTCCAATAATCCAACCCGCCCGCGGGCTGAGTTTAAATTTGATACCACCCGATCGGACTATAAATACATTTTCTTTTTGGGTATTGCTGTAGGAATACCAACTACGTTACTTTTCAATTATTTCCCTGATATCCTGGAAAGCAATTTGTCATCAATGGTTACTATGGAAGGAAAGTGGCTATTGGTAATAGCTTTGTTTTTCTCAGCCGTGCTTTCATTACCCATAAGTAACTATGTAATTAAAGCAGGTACTACAAAATCATTTTGGTGGAGTTTTATTATTAACTCCGTGTGTTTAATCTTAGTTATGGTTACAGGCTCAGCAATTCTTACAATTCTAACCATGATTTTATTTATTGTTTCTTTCACGGTGCTTTCAATAAGTTCACTACCACTTGCGATTGAACGAGCTAACTATTTCGAGAAAGTATTTTGTGTGGGAATATTCTTTAGTGGTATGGCTTTGCCCGATGGTATTATTGAAGCCATACAAGCACTTTAAGAACTCATCCGAATTCGCCAAGAAGAGGGATAAAGGTTATTAACTCGATTGCCTAGTCGATTGATCCATCCAAGAGGAGAATTATTATACGTCACTAACGCAAATCCGCGCTCGCCTTCTCCAACCAAAAGATTATCTTTTCTGAGGTAGGCAAGTGCCTCATCTAATGTGAGA